>JAYTAJ010000426.1:0-1749 GCA_043737575.1 Myxococcales bacterium
AGCTCCATCGGGGCGACGCGCCAGGCGTCGGGCGGCAGGCCGTTGTCGTCGCAGGTCGAGCAGGTGGTCTTGCCCTTGGGCGCGACCTCGGTGTCGAGCGGATCGACGTCGACGCAGGCAGACCCGAGCAGGACGAGGAGCAGGAAGCGCATCAGGAGGACCCCCGTGGTTTGCGTCGCACGATTGCACGGCGCTTGCACGGCGAGTGCCACGCGCGCGCCGCGCGATCGGCGTGGATCGGCGCGCGGCCTGCCTTGATCTCGGCACCTGCCGAAACTTCAGCGCGGCAGCGGCCGCTGGTGGCGGGCGACGAAGCGCGACAGTCCACCCGGGGCGATGCGATCGAGCGCGTCGATCGGCGCGTCGATCACCCGCATCGCGCCGCTGCGGTCGGTGACGAGCAGGCGATCGGGCGTCGGGCCGAAGGCGGCGCCGAGGACGCGATCGCTGGCGGCGAGGTAGCGGGTGGCGCCGTCGGTGAGGCGCCACAGGCGGACCGACGGCGCGGCGCGGCTCCAGCTGGTCAGGCGATCGGCGGCGGGATCGAGCCCGTGGATCCAGCGATCGTGGCCAGCCGCGAGGGTGCGGCGCGCGTCGTCGGCGGGGCGCCAGGCCCGGACCACGCCGTCGACGCCGCCGAGGTAGATCCAGTCGCGGTCGGCGGCGATCGACTGGACCTCGGCGGCGAGCTCGGCAGTGGCGCCGAGGTGACCGCGCGCGTCGATGAGCTGGAGCTGGCCCGCGGCGGAGGCGAGCACGACGCCGCCATCGGGTCGCGCGGCGGCGAGGATGGGCGCGAACGGCAGCGGGTAGGAGACCCGCGCGGCGGTCGCGTCGTCGAGATCGATCGCGACGATCGCCGCGGCGCCGAGCGCGTAGACCCGACGGCCGGCGACCACGACCAGCTCGCGAGCGTCGGCGACCTCGGCGACGACGCGGCCGGTGCGCGTGCTCCAGACCCGGCCGCGATCGGCGAGGACGCTGACGTGGTCGCCGTCGTCGCTCAGCCACAGCCGCACCAGCTGCGCCGCGGCGGCGTCGACGACGATGCGGCCGCCGCGCCACACCCTCACGCGGGTGTCGGTCGCCGCGGCGACGACGTCGTGGCGCGCCGCGACCCGCGCGACCGGACCTGGCAGCCGGCCGATCACGGTGGGCCGCGCGTCGGGATCGATCGCGACGACCTCGCCGGTCGCGAGCCCGACCACCCAGCCGGTCGGCGTCGCCGCGGGCGCGCTGCTGGCGTGGCCGGGCACGACCCGCGCGGCGATCGGCGCGCGCCAGAAGCGGACCTCGCCGACCCGATCGCCGCTGACGATCGCGTCGGGCCCGGCGGCGACGACGTCCTCGACGGTGTCGCGGTGGCCGTCGAGAGTCGCGCGATCGCCGCCGCGGGCGAGGCGGAGCTGGGGGCCGGCGGACGCGACCTGCCAGGCGCAGCCGTGCGTGCACAGCGCGCGGCCGCGGAACCCCAGCGGCTCGGCGACGACGCCGGTCGCGGCGCGCCAGCGGTAGCGCGTCGGCGGCTCGTCGGCGAGCGCGACGATCGCGTCGCCGTCGATCGCGACCCGCGCCAGCGCTGGGCCGATCGCGATGGTGTCGATCGCGGTGCCGTCGCCGCGCCAGCGGCGGATCGTGCCGTCGGCGCCGACCGTGACGATCGATCCGTCGGCGTCGACCACCGCGTCGTGGATCGCGCCGTCGTGGCCGCGGATCCGCCAGCGCACCGCGTCGAGGCCGACCCGCGCC
>JAYTAJ010000427.1:0-1747 GCA_043737575.1 Myxococcales bacterium
GAGCTGGGCGAGGCGAACGTGAAGGTGTTCAAGGCCGGCTACCACTACGGCGAGACCGCCGAGGTGTTCCAGACCGTCTACCGCGTGCCGCCGCACAAGGTCGCGCCCGGCATGTACCGCAACATCACCGGCAACGAGGCGCTCGCGCTCGGCCTGGTGTGCGGCGCCGAGCTCGCGGGCAAGCCGCTGTTCTACAGCGGCTATCCGATCACGCCGGCGTCGTCGATCTTGCACGCGCTCGCGAAGTTCAAGAACTACGGCGTCATCACCTTGCAGGCCGAGGACGAGATCGCGGCGATCGGCGCCGCGCTCGGCGCGGCCTACGGCGGCTCGCTCGCGATCACCGCGTCGAGCGGCCCCGGCATCGCGCTCAAGGGCGAGGCGATCGGCCTCGGCATCATGACCGAGCTGCCGCTGGTGATCATCAACGTCCAGCGCGGCGGCCCGTCGACCGGCCTGCCGACCAAGACCGAGCAGAGCGATCTCAACCAGGCGCTGTTCGGCCGCAACGGCGAGGCGCCGATCCCGGTGATCGCGTGCAAGTCGCCCGGCGATTCGTTCTACGCCGCGGTCGAGGCGCTGCGGGTCGCGACCCGCTACATGGTGCCGGTGATGCTGCTCAGCGACGGCTACATCGCCAACGGCTCGGAGCCGTGGCCGGTGCCCGACCTGCGCACGCTGGCGCCGTTCCCGGTCACCCACCGCACCGATCCCGAGAACTACTTCGTCTACCAGCGCAACGAGCACACCCTCGCGCGCGAGTGGGTCATCCCCGGGACGCCGGGCATGGAGCACCGCATCGGCGGCATCGAGAAGGACTTCCTGACCGGCAACATCTCGTACGAGCCGATGAACCACGAGCGCCAGACCAAGGTCCGCGCCGACAAGGTCGCGCGGGTCGCTCAGGAGATCGGCGAGCTCGATCTGCGCGGCGCCGAGTCGGGCGACGTCCTGGTGATCGGCTGGGGCGGCACGTTCGGCGCGCTGCGCCAGGCCACCGACGAGCTGCGGTCGCAGGGCAAGCAGGTCAGCCACGCCCACGTCCGCTGGCTGTCGCCGCTCGATCCCGGCATCGAGCGCATCATCCGCAACTTCAAGCACGTCGTGTGCGCCGAGCTCAACATGGGCCAGCTGCGCGCGGTCCTGCGCGCGAAGTTCCTGATCGACGTCCAGGGCCTGAACAAGGTCCAGGGCCAGCCGTTCAAGGTCCGCGAGATCGTCACCGCCGTCGAGGAGCTCCTCGGCGGCGCGCGCCTCCACGACGTCACCGTGGTCGCGCCGCGCGGCATCGCCGCGATCCAGGAGTCCGTATGAGCGAGCCCGCCCCGAAGCTTGTCAAGCTGTCGAAGAAGGACATGGAGACGGACCAGGACGTCCGCTGGTGTCCGGGCTGCGGCGACTACGCGATCCTCGCGACGGTGCAGCGCACGCTGGCGCAGCTGAACGTGCGGCGCGAGAACACGGTGTTCGTCAGCGGCATCGGCTGCTCGAGCCGGTTCCCGTACTACATGAGCACGTACGGCTTCCACTCGATCCACGGCCGCGCGCCCGCGATCGCGACCGGCCTCAAGGTGTCGCGGCCCGAGCTCGACGTCTGGGTCATCACCGGTGACGGCGACGGCCTGTCGATCGGCGGCAACCACCTGCTGCACGCGCTGCGCCGCAACGTCGAGCTGAAGATCATCCTGTTCAACAACCAGATCTACGGGCTGACCAAGGGCCAGTACTCGCCGACGTCGAAGCTGGG
>JAYTAJ010000428.1:0-4151 GCA_043737575.1 Myxococcales bacterium
ACCATGTTCCTCGAGGAGGAGCTGAGCGCGCGCCGGGTCGGCAAGCTGATCCGCGAGCACACGATCGACGTGCTGCCGGGGACGCCGCAGATGTACGCCGAGCTCGGACGCCTGCCGACGGCCAAGAAGCTCGAGGTCACCACCGCCCGCTACCTGGCGGCCGGCTCGCGCCTCGATCAGCAGGTCGCCGACGACTTCTTCGCCAGCTACGGCGTGCGGCTGTGGTCCTGCTACCACTCGACCGAGGCGGCCACGGTCGCGCTCGACTCGGGCGGCAAGTACCCGACCTCGGTCGGCAAGATCCTGCCCGGCGTCGACGTCCGGGTCACCGGCGCCGACGGCAAGGTCACGACCAAGGAAGGCCTCCTGTGGGTGCGCAGCAAGGCGCTGGCCACGGTGGCGCTCGGGCCCTACGACCGCGAGGCGGCGAACGATCACAAGCGCTCGCTGGCGGCGATCGGCACCGTCGACAAGCAGGGCTGGTACCGGACCGGCGACACCGGCCGGCTCGACAAGAGCGGCCGGCTGTACCTGACCGGTCGCGAGGACGACGTGGTCAAGGTCGAGGGCAAGCGGGTCGCGCTGGGCGAGGTCGAGGGCTGCCTCGAGTCGTTCCCGAAGGTGAAGCAGGCCCAGGCGCTGGTCATCACCGATCCGATGGTCGGCGCGATGGTGGTGGCGCGCGTGGTCTCGAAGTCGCGCTGCCAGGCCGAAGAGATCATCGACCACTGCGCGCGGAACCTGGCGCCCTACAAGGTCCCGCGTCGCATCGAATTCTGCGACGTGATCTGAGTTTCAGGGAGGGATTTCGCAATCCCTGCGGTGTTTCAGGGAGGGATTTCGCAATCCCTCCCCTCAGTGGTCGACGACCACTGAGCCTCCCCTCTGAGACGCGCAAAGCTCGGGGCGCTCCGGGCGCGCAACGCGCGTCGCGGGCCGAAACGCCAACGGGACCCGTGAAGGGTCCCGTCTGTGGACGTCGTGGCAACCCACGGCGTCAGCTGCGCGTGGGGCTCACGGGGTGACGGGCGCGGGGGTGGGAGCGGCCTCGGTGCCGCCCATCATCGCCTTCGACATGCACTTGGTGAGCTCCTCGGTCACCGCCGCCGCCGCCTTCATCTGCGACTCGGTGGCCTTGGTCTCCTTGTGCTTCTCGCCCATCTTCATCATCTTCTCGGTGACCTTCTCGGCGCACGCCTTGTCCTTGCAGGCGCACATCTCGTCCTTGATCTTCTTGAGCTCGCCGATGGCCTCGTCGGCCTTGCCGCCACAAGCAGAGAGACCGAGGACCATAGCGAGGACAGCGCCACTACGCAGGATGTTCTTCATTTTGACCGTGACTCCTTCAAGATCGGATTGCGCAGCGGCGTCACTGCGACGGCGCTGGAGCTGTCATCCAGCTCGTTGCGAGGCGGAACATACTCCCTGCGCCACGCCGAAATCATCGGGTGAGAGCAGGATCCAATCTAGCGGACGTACCGGCGTAACATTGGAAATCCGTCGCCGCGCGCCGCGTCAGTCGCCGCGGAAGATCGGGTCGCGCTTGCCGAGGAACGCGGTGACGCCCTCGACGAAGTCGCGGCTGCCGAGGCACTGCAGCTGACCGGCGGCCTCGCGATCGAGGCCGGCGTCGAGATCGCTGGCGAGGCCGTCGTACACCGCGCGCTTGGTGAGGCGATGCACCAGCGGCGGACCGGCGGCGATGCGGCGCGCCAGCGCGGCGCCCTCGGTGACCAGGTCGGCGGCGGCGACGACGCGGTTGACCAGGCCGATGCGCTCGGCGGTCGCGGCGTCGACGAGATCCCCCGTGTACAGCAGCTCGAGGGCGCGGCCGACGCCGATCAGGCGCGGCAGCATCCAGGTGCCGCCACCGTCGGCCATGAGCCCGCGCTTCGCGAAGATCTCGCCGAGCCGGGCCCGGTCGCTGGCGATCCGCAGATCGCAGGCGAGCGCCAGATCGCAGCCGAAGCCGACCGCGGGGCCGTCGATCACCGCGATCGTCGGCTGCGGCGCGCCGCGCACCGCGCGGATGAGGCCGTGGAAGTGCTGCCGCAGATCGGCCTCGAGCTCGGCCGGCGGCCGCGGCCCGGCGCGCAGCGCCGCCTTGAGATCGAGCCCGGAGCAGAACGCGCCGCCCGCGCCGTACAGCACGATCGCGCGGGCGTCGCCGGCGCCGTCGAACGCCGCGATCAGCGCCTGGTTGATCGGCACGGTCAGGCCGTTGCGCGACGCCGGGCGATGCAGCTCGATCCAGCGGTAGCCGTCGACGTCGCGGACCGTGACCTCGCCCGGCTCGACCGCGGTCATGGCTTGTCCTCGACCGGCGGCGGCGTGGTCAGATCGATCGCGCCGGGCTCGGGCTCGGCGTCGGCGGTCTCGGGCATGACCAGCGCCATGCCGGGCGTGACCGGGATGATCGCGTCGTCCTCGTCGCCGAAGAACGCGGTGCTCTCGTAGTAGCGGACGGTGTGGCGGAGCAGCACCGCGAGCGTCGCGGCGATCGGCACCGCGAGCAGGATGCCGACGAAGCCGAGCAGCTTGCCGCCCGCGACCACCGCGAACAGCGCCGCCGACTCCGACAGCCCGACCTTGTGGCCGACGATCTTCGGCGTCAGCACGAAGGCCTCGAGGCCGTGCAGCACCAGGAACACCGCGCCGACCGAGATCGCGACGCCGCCGCCCTTCCAGTTGAGGATCAGCACCAGCGCGGTGATCGCGGCGCCGACGAAGGTGCCGAGGAACGGGATGATCGTCAGCACGCCGACCAGGATCCCGATCGGCACCGCGAGCGGCACGCCGATGATCCAGAACGCCAGCGCGTAGAGGATCGCGAGGATGAACGTCACCGTCGCCTGGCCGCGCACCCAGCCCGCGACCACGCCGTCGACCTCGCCGAGCAGATCCTTCACGCGGTTGCGGCGACGCGGCGGGATGATCTTCATCACCCGGCTCTGGATGTGCGGCCAGTCGACCAGGAAGTAGTAGGCGAAGACCGGGACCAGCAGCATCTCGGCGAGGAAGCCGAGCACGGCGAGCACGCCGCCCAGCGCGACCTGCGCGACGTGCTCGAGCGGGCCGGCGGCGTCCTGGAAGACGCCCTGCAACTCCTCGGCGGTGAGGTGCGACTTGAGATCGAAGTCGTAGTTCTCTCGCTTGATCCACGCGTCGACGCGGTCGATCATGCCGGGCAGGTCGTCGATGAAGACCTGGACCTGGTGGATGGTCGCCGGGATCAACAGCACCAGGATGCCGACGACGGTGCCGAGGAAGAGCAGCAGCATCAGGCCGGCCGCCATCGCCCGCGACATGCCGCGCGCGACCATGCGCTCGACGATCGGATCGACCATGTACGCGATGCCGAGCGCGGCGAGGATCGGCGCGAGCACGGTGGCGAGGTAGGTGATGACGGTCCAGCCGATCACCACGAACACGAACACGAGGAGCCACCGCACCATCGAGTGGATCAGCGGATCGGTGGCGAGAGTCTTGGGCGCGGGCGTCGGCTTGGGCGGCGGCACGCGCGGACGATACTATGGGAGCGTCGGCGCAAGCTCGATCGTGAGCCGCAGCCGCTGGGCCGGGGCGAGATCGAGCACCTGATAGTGGCTCCAGTAGGCGTCGTGGTGCAGCTCGAGGCGGTGGGCCCCGGGCTGGATCGCGAAGCCGCGCCGCAGATCGGCGACCGGCCCGACGAAGACGCCGTCGAGCCACAGCGCGGCGTCGGGGACCGCGACGGTGAGGTAGACGATCGCGTCGTCGGCGTCGACCCGGCTGGGGTTGTCGACCGGCGGCTTGGCGCAGGCGGCGATCGCGAGCGCGAGCGCGAGCCCGACCTTCACTGCAGCCTCACGACGACGACGCCGTCCTCGACGCGGGTGCGGGCGGCGAAGCCGGGCGTGGCGCGGGCGATGCCCGCGGCCTTCTCGACCGACGCGCCGCGCACCGCGAGGGCGATGGCGTCGCGGCCGACGCCGGCATAGCCGACGCTGGTGACGCCCGGGGATCGCGCGAGATCGGCGCGGATGAGGCCGGCCGCGGTCCACGCGCCGGCACCGACGACGCGGATCGTGATCCCGCTCGACGCGGTGATCGGCGGCGAGTCGGTCGGCGCGGCGGTCGGACCCGCGCTCGCACCGAACCCGCGCGCGGCG
>JAYTAJ010000429.1:0-21475 GCA_043737575.1 Myxococcales bacterium
GACGGCGGCGGCGGGGCGATCGGCGACGGATCGGGCACGGCCCGATGACGCTAGCGCGAAACCACGTGAGGTGATCCCCGATCGCGAAGGGCATGTGCCCCCGGCAAGGCGCGACCGAGGAACCGCGGCGCTGTACGATGCGCGCGTGACGACGACCACCGACGAGGCGATCGCCGCGGGCGCGCAGCTCGGTCGGTTCGTGGTGACGCGTCCGCTCGGCGCCGGCGGCATGGGCACGGTCTACGAGGCCCGCGATCCCGAGCTCGGCCGCGCGGTCGCGATCAAGCTCCTGCGCGACGATCGCGCCGATCCCGCGTGGCTCCTGCGCGAGGCCCAGGCGCTCGCGACCTTGTCGCATCCCAACGTCGTCGCGATCTACGAGCTGGGCGCCCACGACGGTCAGGTCTTCCTCGCGATGGAGCTGATCGACGGCGTCAGCCTCGATCGTCACCTCGCCTCGGGCGATCGCAGCTGGCGCGACGTGCTGGCGCTGTACGTCCAGGCCGGGCGCGGCCTCGCCGCGGTCCATGCGCGCGCGCTGGTGCACCGCGATCTGAAGCCGTCGAACCTGCTGATCGACGCGGCCGGACGGGTGCGGGTCAGCGACTTCGGCCTGGCGCGCCGCGAGCGCAGCGGCGCGACCGGCGACACCGCCGCGCTCGACGGCGGGATCGAGCTCGCGGCCACCATCGACGGCGGCGGCGGCGAGCTCGATGCGCCCGCGACCGCTCCGCCTGCGGCGGGACTCTTGGCCTCGCCGCTCACCGCCGACGGTGCGGTGATCGGCACGCCGCGCTACATGGCGCCCGAGCAGCACCGCGGCGGCCCGGTCACGCGCCACGCCGATCAGTTCGCGTTCTGCGTCGCGCTGTGGGAGGGCCTGTACGGCGCGCACCCGTTCGCCGACGACGATCTGCCGACCTTGCGGGCCGCGGTGCTCGCGGGCCGCCGTCGTGCGCCGCCGCGCGGCCGCGGCGTGCCCGCGTGGCTCGAGCGAGCGCTCGGCCGCGGGCTCGCGGTCGATCCGTCGGCGCGGTGGCCGTCGATCGACGCGCTGGTCGACGTCCTCGAGGGCACGCCGCGGCGGCGGCGCGCGATCGCGCTGGGCGGCGGCGCGCTGGCGATCGGCAGCGCGCTGATCGCGATCGCGGTGCTGCGCGGCGGCGGCGCCGACGGCGATCCGTGCGGCGCGGTGGCGCGGCCGATCGATCCGATCTGGAGCCCGGCCCGCGCGGCCACGCTGCGCACCGCGGTGCTCGCCGCCGATCCGACGCTCGGCGCGGCGCGCTGGGACGCGATGCACGCGACGCTCGATCGCCGCACGTCGCAGTGGCGCGCGATGGCGACCGACGTGTGTCGCGCCAACCGCGTCACCCACCGCGAGTCGGACACGCTGCACGATCGACGCGTCGCGTGCCTCGATCGCCGGCTGATCGAGCTGCGCACCGCCGCGGCGACGGTGGCGGCGGCTGCCGATCCCGACGGGATCGATCGCGCGGTCGTCGCGGTCAACCGGGTGCCGGCCCTCGACGCCTGCGCCGACGCCGAGGCGCTGCTCGCGCGCACCCCGCCGCCCGACGATCCCGCGCGGCGCCAGGCGGTCGACGCGCTCACCGCCGAGGCCGACGCGGTCGCCCGGGCGCTGGCGGTCGCGGGCCACGTCGGGCTGCTCGATCGCACCGCCGCGCTGATCGCGCAGGCCCGCACCGCCGCGCATCCGCCCGCCCTCGCGCGCGCGTTGCAGGTCGACGCCCTGGTTCGCTTCAGCAACGACGGCACCAGCAGCGCCCTCGCGACCCTGCGCGAGCTGACCGAGGTCGCGGCCGCCGCCCACGACGACGACCTCGCGGCGTGGGCGTGGACGCACCTGTTGCAGGAGATCGGCCAGGGTCAGGGCAAGTACGACGAGGCGATCGCGCTGTTGCCGGTCGCGCGCGCCGCGGTCCAGCGTGCGGGCGCGAGCCCCCACGCGCGGGTGCGCATGCTCGCCGCCTCGGCGATGGTGCTGGCGGGCGCGGGCCGCGCCGACGAGGGCCTCGCCGCGCTGGCCGAGGCCCGGGCGCTGCTCACCGCCGCCGATCCGACCACCACCGAGCCGCGCACCGCCGCGCTCCTCGGCGATCTCGAGTACCAGGCCGCGACGATCGATCACACCGCGGGTCGCCCCGAACGCGCCGAGCCCGCGTTCCGCCGCGCGATCGCGCTGACCACGACCGCGTTCGGCGCCGATCATCCCGAGACCGCGATCACCTGGCAGGGCCTCGGCGAGGCGCTGCGCTGGCAGGGCAAGCCCGACGAGGCGCTGGTCGCCTACCAGACCGCGGCGCGCATCCGCGAGGCCCGCGGCGGCGCGTCGACCGGGCTCGCCGCGGTGCTCAGCTCCGTCGCCGCCGCGCAGTTCGACCTCGGCCGCCACGACGACGCGCTCGCGTCGCTGGCGCGCGCGGTGGCGATCTTCCGCGGCGCGGGCGAGGCCAGCCGCCGCGATCTCGCGCTCGCGCTCATGACCGAGGGCCTCGCGCTCCGCGGCCTCGGCCGCACCGCCGACGCGCGGGCCCGCTACGACGAGTCGATCGCGATCTTCGACACGCTCGAGGGCAGCGATCCCAACCACGCCATCGCGCTGCACAACCGCGGCGGCCTCGCCGCGGGCCAGGACGACTGCGTCGCGGCGCTGCCCGATCTGCGCCGCGCGGTCGCGCTGAACGCCGCGGCGCTCGGCGAAGCGCACCCGTGGCTGGTGTATCCGCTGTCGTCGATCGGGGCGTGCGAGCACGCGCTCGGCGAGCTCGCCGCCGCGATCGCCACGTTCGATCGCGCGCTCGCGATCCCGTCGAGCCCGACCGCGGCCCACGTGCTCGTGCGCTTCACCCGCGGCCGCGCGCTGGTCGAGTCGGGCCGCGATCGCGCGGGAGGCCTCGCGGCGGCGCGCGCCGCCCGCGCCGAGATGGACACGGTCGCGGGCGCGGCCGCGCTGATCGAGTCGAGCGACGCCTGGCTGCGCACGCGACGCCGCTGATCGCCCCCGCGGTGATAGCTTCGCGCCATGAGCGCGCTCACCGACAAGGTCGTGATCGTCACCGGCGGCAGCCGCGGCATCGGCGAGGCGATCGCGGGCGCCGCCCTCGACGCGGGCGCTCGCGTCGTCATCGCGTCGCGCAAGCAGGCCGACCTCGACGCCGCCGCCGAGCGCCTGCGCGGCCGCGGCGAGGTCGTCGCGATCGCGTGCCACACCGGCAAGGCCGAGGACGTCGACGCGCTGTTCGCCGCCGCGATCGCCAGGCTCGGCCGCGTCGACGGCGCGGTCAACAACGCCGCGACCAACCCGTACTTCGGCCCGCTGATCGACACGCCCGACGCCGCGATCGACAAGACCGTCGAGGTCAACCTCAAGGGCTACCTCTACGTCGCGCGGGCGCTGGTCCGCCACGCCCGGACCCGCGACGGCGCCGCGTCGCTGGTCAACGTCGCGTCGGTCGCCGGCCTCCGCGCCGCGCCGATGCAGGGCGTCTACGGCATGACCAAGGCCGCGGTGATCTCGCTGACGCAGACGCTCGCGTTCGAGCTGGGCAGCGCCAACCTCCGCGTCAACGCGATCGCGCCCGGCCTGGTCGAGACCCGGTTCGCGTCGGCGATCGTCGGCAACCCGATGCTGCGCGATCACGTCGTCAAGCGCACGCCGCTGGCCCGCCACGCCCAGCCCGCCGAGATCGCGGGCGCGGCGATCTACCTCCTGTCCGACGCGTCGTCGTTCACCACCGGCTCGGTGATGGTGGTCGACGGTGGGCTGACCTCGTCATGATGAAGATCCGCGCCGCCGCCACCGTCCCACGCGCCATGCGCGCCGCCCTCGTCGCTCTCGTCGTCGCGCTCCCCGCGCTGGTCCACGCCGCGCCCACCACCGGCACGATCGCCGGCGTCGTGAGCTGGAAGGGCGACGCCCCGACGCCCAGGCCGATCGCTCGCTCGAGCGATCCGATCTGCGGCAAGACCGCGCGCACCGCCGAGGACGTCGTGGTCGAGCGCGGCAAGCTGCGCGACGTCCTGGTCCGCATCACCGTCGGCGGCGCCGCCGCGGCGACCGCCCCCGACGCGCCCGCGGTGATCGTCCAGAGCGAGTGCATGTACACGCCGCGCGTGATCGGCATCGTCGCCGGCCAGAAGGTCGTCGTGTCCAACGCCGACGCGACCTTCCACAACGTCCGCGGCAACCTCGGCGCCAAGGTGCTGTGGAACCTCGGCCAGCCGGCCGCGACGCCCGCGATCGAGCGCAAGAACCTCGGCCAGGCCGGCGAGGTCGTCGCGCTGCACTGCGACGTCCATCCGTGGATGGCGGCGTGGATCGCGATCACCGATCACGCGTTCTTCGCGGTCACCGGTCCCGACGGCGCGTTCACGCTCGCCGGGGTGCCGCCGGGCACGTACACCGTCGAGGCCTGGCACCCGACGCTCGGCACCAAGACCGCGCGGGTGAAGGTCAAGAAGGGCAAGACCGCGAAGGCCGCGTTCGCCTTCGCCGCCGCCCCGCGCGCGAAGTAGCGCTACTCGGCGTCGCGATCGTCGCCGTCCGCCTCGGCGAACCACGCCGCCAACGTCGGCCCCAGCTCGTGGGCGATCGCCGCCGACAGGTTGATCGCGGCGTGGCGCTTCCAGCCGCCGTGCAGCTTGCGGAACCGCACGATCGCGGCGCGCGCCGGTCGCCAGGTCTCGGTCGCGGGGTCGAGCTCCTCGAACCGATAGATCGCCGTCGCCCACCCGCCCCCGGTCCAGATCCGGCGATCGAGCTGACGTCGCACCAGCCGACCGTCGTCCTCGAGGTCGTAGGAGAGATCGGCCGGATCGTCGACGCCGCTCACGTCACCCGACCAGCGGCGCGAGCTTCTGGGCGTCGGCCGCGGCGAACACGACCACGATCTCGGGCTCGGCGTGACCGTCGCCGCGCACGACCTCGGTGACGCGGGTCGTCACGTCGACCGCGACCGCGCCGCGCACCATGCGGAGCAGGAACGACTCGCCGACCTCGAGCAGCAACGGTCCGCGCAGCCGGGCGCCGGTCGCGGTGACGTCGCGGGCGTCGTACATCGCGTAAGGATCGTGTCCGCTCACCACGACCGACGCGGTGATGATCGGCTCGGCTGGTACCACGCGGCAGAGCTAACACGCCCGCCGCGTCGCTCACAAGGGATGGAAAACCCGACCCCGGGCTTTCGCGAATGGGGTCCGACGAGTTAACCTCTGCGCGTGTCGATTCTCAAGCCCGTCGAAAAGCAACGGGTCGCCGAGGAGATCGTCGAGCAGCTGCGCTCCTTGATCCTCACCGGGCAGTACCCTCCCGGTTCCAAGCTCCCTCCCGAGCGCGATCTCTCCAAGCGGTTGGGCGTGAACCGCGCCTCGCTGCGAGAAGCGCTGAAGAAGCTCGAGCACCTCGGCCTGGTGCGCATCCGCCAGGGCGACGGCACCCGCGTCACCAACTTCATGGAGACCGGCGGAATCGAGCTGGTCCAACATCTGCTGCCGCTCGCCGGACGCAATCATCCCGAGCTGATCCGCGACATGCTCGAGCTGCGCCGGATCTTCGGCCGCGAGATCGCGCGGCTCGCGGCGTATCGCTGCAGCGGCGACTCGGTGGCGCGGCTGCGCGCCCTCGCCGACAAGGCCGACAACGCGGCGACGCCGACCGAGGTCTTCGAGACCGACTTCGAGTTCTACGTCGCGCTGACCCAGGTCGCGGGCAACACCGTGATGGGCCTCTTGATCAATACGGTGCGCGAGGGCGTGCGCTCGTACATGCCGCTGCTGTCGAACCTGACGACGTCGCCCGAGGCGGTCCGCGCTCACCACCGCGCGCTGATCGACGCGGTCGCCGCGAAAGATCCCGATCGCGCGGGCAAGGTCGCCGACGATCACCTGCGGACCGGCGCCGAGCTGGCGGCGCGGATGGGCGGACGCGTCGAGCTATCGCCGCTGCCGCTACCCGCGGCGTGATCCTGGCGCGCGACGAGGTGATCGCCATCGCGCACCTGGCGCGGCTGGCGTTGACCGACGACGAGATCGAGGCGCTGCGCGGCGAGCTCGGCGCGATCCTCGATCACGTCGCGACCCTGGCCGAGGTCGACACCACGGGCATCGAGCCGATGACCCACGCGATGCCGGTGACCTTGCGGTTGCGCGACGACGTCGTCGAGCCGCCGTTCGCGGTCGAGGTCGCGCTCGCCGATGCGCCCGCGACCCGCGCCGGAGGCTTCGAGGTGCCCGCGGTGCTGCGCGGTGACTGAGCTGTGCCACGCGGGCGCGCGGGAGCTGGCGCGGCGGGTCCGCGCCCGCGAGGTGTCGGCGCGCGAGGTGACGCAGGCGTTCCTCGATCGGATCGCGGCGCGCGATGGCGCGATCGGCGCGTACCTGCGGGTCACGCCCGAGCGCGCGTGCGCCGACGCCGACGCGATCGATGCGCAGATCGCGCGCGGCGACGACCCGGGTCCGCTCGCGGGCGTGCCGGTCGGCGTGAAGGACGTGATCGTCACCGAGGGCGTCGAGACCACCGCGGGCTCGAAGATCCTGGCCGGCTGGATCCCGCCGTACCAGTCGACCGCGGTGGCGCGGCTGCGCGCGGCCGGCGCGATCATCCTCGGCAAGCTCAACTGCGACGAGTTCGCGATGGGCAGCTCCAACGAGCACGCCGCGTATCGCCCGTGTCGCAACCCGTGGGACCTGACCCGCGTTCCCGGCGGCAGCTCGGGTGGCAGCGCCGCGGCGATCGCGGCCGGTCTCGCGGCGATCACGCTCGGCACCGACACCGGCGGATCGATCCGCCAGCCCGCCGCGTTCTGCGGCGTCGTCGGGTGGAAGCCGACCTACGGCCGGGTGTCGCGGTGGGGCGCGATCGCGTTCGCGTCGTCGCTCGATCAGATCGGCCCGCTCGCCGCGTCGGTCGGCGACGCCGCCGTCGCGCTCGACGTGATCGCCGGGCTCGATCCGCGCGATCCGACCTCGCTCGACGCGCCGCAGCCCGGCCTGATCGACGCCCTCGACGGCGGCGTGCGCGGCCTGACGATCGGCCTGCCCCGCGAGTACTTCGCCGACGGCCTCGACCGCGAGATCGCCGCGGCGGTGCGGGCGGCGGGCGCGGCGCTGGTCGCCGCGGGCGCGACGCTCGTCGACGTGTCGCTGCCCCACACCCGCTACGCCGGTCCCGCGTACTACGTCATCGCGCCCGCCGAGGCGGCGTCGAACCTGGCGCGCTACGACGGCGTCCGCTTCGGCCATCGCGCCGCGGGCGCGCGCGATCTCGACGCGCTGTACGCGCGGAGCCGGGCCGAGGGCTTCGGCGCCGAGGTCAAGCGCCGCGTGATGATCGGCAACTACGTCCTGCGGGCCGGCTCGTACGACGCGTACTACAAGCAAGCGCAGCAGGTGCGCGCGCTGATCCGCCGCGACTTCGATCGCGCGTTCACGCAGTGCGACGCGCTGCTCGCGCCGATCGCACCGACCGCGGCGTTCCCGATCGGCTCGCGCGCGACGCCGCTCGATCTGTATCTCGGCGACGTCTTCACCCTCGCGTGCAACCTGGCCGGGCTGCCTGGCCTCGCGGTGCCGTGGGGCGCGACCGCGACCGGCCTGCCGATCGGCGTGCAGCTGCTCGGCAAGCCCCTCGACGAGGCCACCCTCGGTCGGTGCGGCAGGGTGATCGAGGCGGCGCAGCCGCGGCGCTGGCCTCCGGAGGTCGTGTGACCTGGGAGTCGGTCATCGGCCTCGAGGTCCACGTCCAGCTCGCGACCGCGACCAAGGCGTTCTCGCCGTCGCCGGTCGGGTTCGGCGCGCCGCCCAACTCGCTGACCGATCCGATCGTGCTCGGGCTGCCGGGCGCGCTGCCGTCGTTCAACCGCGCCGCGCTCCACGCCGCGCTGCGCCTCGGCGTCGCGACCCGCTCGACGATCCGCACGCCGTGTCGGTTCGCGCGCAAGCACTACTTCTATCCGGATCTGCCGAAGGGCTACCAGATCTCGCAGTACGACGAGCCGCTGTGCGCGCATGGCGAGGTCGACGTCTGGCACGCGGGCGCCCACCGCGTGGTGCGGCTCGAGCGGATCCACCTCGAGGAGGACGCCGGCAAGCTCAACCACGACGGCGGCTCGTCGCGGGTCGATCTCAACCGCGCCGGCGTGCCGCTGTGCGAGGTCGTGACCGCGCCCGATCTGCGCTCGGCCGACGAGGCGTTCGCGTACATGAAAGCGCTGCATCGCCTGGTCCGCTACCTCGGCGTGTGCGAGGGCGATCTCGAGAAGGGCCACCTGCGATGCGACGCCAACGTGTCGGTGCGCCAGCACGGCGACGCCCGGCTCGGCACCCGGGTCGAGCTGAAGAACATCAACTCGTTTCGCTTCGTGAAGGCCGCCATCGAGCACGAGATCGCGCGGCAGATCCGGATCGTCGAGGGCGGCGGCGCGGTGGTGCGCGAGACCCGGCTGTGGGACGGCGCCGCGGGCGTGTCCGAGGCGATGCGCGGCAAGGAGGAGATCGCCGACTACCGCTACCTGCCGGATCCCGATCTGCCGCCGATGATCGTCCCCGACGCGGTCCTGCGCGAGGTCGCCGCCGCGCTGCCCGAGCTGCCGGCCCGACGGCTCGAGCGCTTCGTCCGCGACTACCAGCTGGCGTTCGACGACGCCGATCTGTTGACCAGCGAGCCGGCGCTGGCCGACTACGTCGACGCCGCGGTGCGCGCCCTCGCCGATCCGACCCGGGCCCGCGCGACCGCGACCTGGATCGCCAACGAGCTCCTGCGCGAGCTCGCCGGCCGGCCGATCGAGGCGTCGCCGATCGCGCCCGCCGCCCTCGCTGCGCTGATCGACGCGATCGAGGACGGCACGATCAGCGGCAAGATCGGCAAGGACGTCTTCGCGCGCATGATCGCGAGCGGCGACGGCGCCCGCACGATCATCGAGCGCGACGGGCTTCAGCAGATCTCCGACGAGGGCGTGCTGCAGGCGATCGCCGCCACGATCCTCGCTGGCAATCCGCGGCAGGTCGCGGGCTACCGCGGCGGCAACGACAAGCTGCTCGGGTTCTTCGTCGGTCAGCTGATGAAGGCCACCGACGGGCGCGCCAACCCGCAGCTGGCGTCGCTGCTGATGAAGAAGCTCCTGTCACCAGGCGATTGACACCGCCACACCGACGGGCGGTAATGCCCCGGGGAGCCCACCTTGAAGAAGTGTACGAGCTGCGCGAAGGATCTGCCGGACGCCGCGATGCACTGCGTGTTCTGCGGGGCGAAGCAATCGCCGGTCGCGGCGCCGCCCGCAGGCGCGGGTGCGAACGCGAAGACGGTGATGGGATGGCAGGCCGGCGACGTGCTGAAAGATCTGGCCGCGCAAGGCAAGCAGCCCGCGCCTGGGGTCGTCGGTGCGCCGCCTCCCGCCGCGCCGTCGCCGATGTCGGTCGCGAGCACGCTCGCCGCGCCGCCGCCGCCGTCGTACCAGCCGCCGCCGCCGATCGGCGTCGCGAGCACGCTGGTCGCGCCGATGGCGCCCGCGCCGTCGGGACCGCCGTCGGCCCAGGCCGCGACGATGTTCCAGCAGGCGCCGGTGCTGCCGCCGCAGAACCTGACGCCACCGGCGCCACCGCCCGCGCCCGCGAGCGCAGCGACGATGTTCCAGCAGCCCGCGCCGCAGATCCCGCAGGCGTCGAGCCCCTACGCACCGCTCAAGACCCTGCCCGCGCCGAGCGCTTACGACGGCCCGTCGTCGTCGGGATTCGGCGGCGGTAACTACAACAGCCCCGCCGCGGGAAATCCGCCCGGCGGTTTCGGCGGCGGTCCGGGCGCGAGCGCTCCGCTCCCTGGCGCCGGCCTGCCGCCGGGAGCGGGCATGCCGCCTGGCTATCCGCAGCCTGGTGGCTTCCCGCAGGGCGGTGGCTATCCGCCGCCGCAGCAGCAGCCCGGTGGTTTCGGTGCGCCGCCGCAAGGCTATCCGCCCCCGCAACAGCAGCAGCCCGGTGGTTTCGGTGCGCCGCCGCAAGGCTATCCGCCGCAACAGCAGCCGTATCAGCCGCCGCCGCAATCGCAGCCATACCAGCCGCAGCCGAACTTCCAGCAGCCCAACACGCCAGGTGGCTTCGGTGGTCCGCCGGGTGGCTATCAGCCACAGCCGATCCCGGGCGCGGGCATGTCGCCGCCGTACCTGGCGTCGCGCACCGCGGCCCGCGCGGGCGCACCACGCGAGCCCTACGCCGACGGGCTGCGCCTGGTCCTGATCATCTTTGGCGTGCTGCTGATCGCCGCGTTCATCGCGCCGCTCGCCATGGGCGACAAGATGGTGTTCCGCTGGGACGTGCTGAAGGCGCCCGGGGTCGGCGCGATCGCGAAGTTCGATCAGGTCTACCTGATGGCGGCCGGCATCCTCGCGCTGGTGTTCGGCCTGGTGCCGCTCGCGACCGTGCCGCGCGGCGCCCTCGCCGCGGTGCTCGGGCTGGCGCCGCTCGCGCTGCACTTCGTCGTCGACGATCTGAAGAACGCGCCCGCGATCAAGTGGCAGGAGATCGTCGGCTTCGTCGGCCTGCTGACGCTGGTGCCGGGCCTGCTGCTGCGCGAGGAGTATCGCTCGCAGCTGTTGCCGCGCATCCTCACCACGGTCGGCGCGCTGTGCGTGTTGCTGCCGCTGCTCGTGCCCTCGGGCGGCGGCGATCCGCAGATCAAGACGATCATCGACGCGGTCGGCAAGTCGCCGGGCAAGCTGAAGGTGCTCGCGATCCTGCAGCTGTGGCCGGTCATCATCGCCGCGCTGTCGCTCCTGTGCTGGTTGCCGGCACCGTCGAGCGCCGCCGCCAAGATCCTGGCGTGGCTCGTCATCATCACCGCGGTCGTCTACGGCTACACGTCGCTGCTGATCGCCGGCCACCTCGGCGCGGCGATCAAGGCCAACCTGAACGAGGCGCTGCTCGGCGGCTGGGTCATCGCCGCGTGGATCGCGTTCATCGGCTACGGCGCGGCGACGGTGCTCGGCAAGAACCTCGAGCACACGTGAACCGCGACGCCGTCGTCGGGACCACCGTCTCCGGCCGGCCGATCGAGGCGATCGTCTTCACGCCGCCGCGCTACGCCAAGCCGCGGCCGCCCGCGATCGTGTTCGGCGCGATCCACGGCGACGAGCCGGCGTCGCGCCTCCAGGCCGAGCGGCTGATCGAGGAGCTGCTCGATCGTCCGCCCGGCCGCGAGACCTGGATCATCCCGGTCGTCAACGTCGACGGTCTGCTCGCCGGCACCAAGAACAACGCCCACGACGTCGATCTCAACCGCAACTTCGCGTCGGCCAACTGGACCGCGTCGTACCAGGGCGGCTACTTCCCGGGCCCGACCGCCGAGTCGGAGCCCGAGACCCAGGCGCTGGTGACGCTGATCGAACAGCTCGGCGCCGAGCGGCTGATCGCGCTGCACGCGACCTTCCGCACGATGAACTGGGACGGCCGCGGCCGCGCGCTCGCCGAGGAGATGGGCCGGCTGTCCGGCTACCCGGCGTCGGGCGACATCGGCTATCCGACGCCCGGCTCGTTCGGCTCGAAGTACGGCCACGATCGCAACCTCGAGGTCGTGACCGTCGAGGTGCCCTACCTCGAACGCGACGAGCGGGCCTGGATCGACACCCGCGACGCGCTGCGCTGGGCGGTCGATCTACCCGCGTAGATTCACCGATCCGAGTATCCTGAGCCGTGGCGGTCGCGCGCAGGAAGGGAACAGCCAAGGCTCGCGCTGCGCCGCGTCGACGCCGCACGCCGTCGTTCGTGGTCGGGCTCGGTGGCTCGGCCGGCGGGCTCGAGGGGTTCGAACAGTTCTTCGCGAGCATCCCCGCCGACACCGGCATGGCGTTCGTGCTGGTGACGCACCTCGATCCCGACCACACGACCCTCTTGCCCGAGCTGTTGCAGCGCACGACCACGATGGCGGTGCGCCTGGTCGAGGACGGCGTGACGCTCGCGCCCAACTCGGTCTACGTCATCCCGCCCCGATGCGAGCTGACCCTCGACGGCGAGGCGCTGCGGCTGCGCGCCGCGTCGCGGCGCAGCCCGCGCACGTTGATCGACGTGTTCTTCCAGAGCCTCGCCCGCGAGCGCGGCGCCACCGCGATCGGCGTGGTGCTGTCGGGCATGGGCTCCGACGGTGCGGCCGGGCTGCGCGCGATCGCCGATGTCGGGGGCGCGACCTTGGTCCAGGATCCCGGGCGCGCCGCGTTCAAGCCGATGCCGCAGGCCGCGCTCGTCGCGGTGCCGAACGCGGTGGTCAGCACGCCCGATCAGCTCGCCGCGCGGGTCGCCGAGCTGGCGAACCCGTCGTCGCCGACCGGCACGCCGTCAATCGACACCGGGCCGGCGTACGCGCGCGTGCTCGACCTGTTGCGCCGCCGCACCGGCCACGATCTGACGCTGTACAAGCCGAGCGCGATCGAGCGCCGCCTCGAGCGGCGCCTCGCGGTCCATCACCTCACGACCCTCGACGCCTACGCCGAGTACCTCGACGCCAACCCCGACGAGGCCGAGCTGCTGTTCCGCGAGGTGCTGATCGGCGTCACCCACTTTTTCCGCGACGACGAGTCGTTCGTCGTGCTGCGCGATCAGGCCCTGCCCGCGGTCGTGGCCGCCAAGCGCGAGCCCCGCACGCTCCGGGCCTGGGTGGCGGGCTGCTCGACCGGCGAGGAGGCGTACTCCCTCGCGATCGTCTTCCACGAGGTGCTCACCGCGGTGCAGGCCAAGGACGTCGCGGTCCAGATCTACGCGACCGACATCGACCCCATCGCGATCACCGTCGCCCGCGCCGGATGCTACCCGCACGACATCGCGCAGCAGGTCTCGGCCGCTCGCCTGGCGCGCTACTTCACGCGCGAGGACGACGGCTTCCGCATCCGCAAGGAGATCCGCGACACCGTCGTGTTCGCGCAGCACGATCTGATCAGCGCGCCGCCGTTCACGCGCCTCGACGTGCTGTGCTGCCGCAACGTCCTCATCTACCTGCAGCCGGTGTTGCAGCAGCGGCTCCTGCCGCAGTTCCACTACGCGCTCGCGTCCGGCGGAATCCTCGTGCTCGGTTCGTCGGAGTCGTTGTCGTCGGCGGCGTCGCTGTTCGTCCCGATCGACAGCAAGGCCAAGGTGTTCCGCCGCCTCGACGTCGAGCGCGGCCGCCACGCGCGGTTCGAGCTGCCCGCGGTGCGGACCGACGACGGCCCGCCGCGCGTGCCCCGCGACAATCGCGATCTCACCGTGGTCGAGGCCGCGCGCCGCGCGATCATCGACGACATCGCGCCACCGACCGTGGTGATCAACGAGCGCGGCGACGTCCTGTACTCGTCGCGCCGCACCGGTCGCTACCTCGAGCCCGCGGTCGGCAAGACCAACATCAACATCTTCGCGATGGCGCGCGAAGGGCTCGGCCTCCACCTCAGCCTGGCGGTGCGCCAGGCGATCGCGAAGCGCCGCCGCATCACCATGCTCGGGCTGTCGGTGCGCGGCGACCGCGCCCGTCACCAGATCGATCTGACGGTGGTGCCGATGACCGAGCCGGTCGCGCTGCGCGGCATGTTGCTGGTGGTGTTCGACGAGTGCCCGCCGGCGCCCAAGCCGAAGCCGGGCGCGCGCGGCAAGAAGTCCGGCCCGGCGGTCGTCGAGCGCGAGCTGGCGCGGACCAAGGCTCACCTGCAGTCGGTGATCCGCGAGATGGAGGCGTCGCAAGGCCAGATCGACGCGACCGGCGAGGAGCTGCAGAGCTCCAACGAGGAGCTGCAGAGCACCAACGAGGAGCTGACCACCTCGAAGGAAGAGCTGCAGTCGCTCAACGAAGAGCTGATGACCCTGAACGCCGAGCTGGTCAGCAAGAACGAAGCGCTCGCGACCGCCAACGACGACCTGCGCAACCTGCTCAACAGCACCAAGATCCCGACCCTGTTCCTCGACAACGCGCTGCGGCTGAAGCGCTTCACCAGCGAGGCGACCCGCATCGCCAACCTGATCGCGGGTGACGTCGGCCGGCCGATCACCGACGTCACGCTCAAGATCGACTACCGGGGCCTGGCCCGCGACGTCGAGACCGTGCTCGAGACGCTGGTGTGGAAAGAGGTCCAGGTGACCGGCATCGATGGCGCCAGCTACATGATGCGCATCCATCCCTACCGCACCATCGACAACGTGATCGACGGCGTCGTGATCGCGTTCTCCGACGTGACCGCGCTGCGGCGCGCCGAGGAGGCGCTGGCCGGCCGGGTCCACGACGGCGTCATCGCGCGCCTGCTCGATCGCTGGCCCGGCATGGTCTACGTCCGCGATCTGGCGCTGGCGCGTGACGTCTACCTCAACGAGCGGGCCCGCGACCGGATGCGCGCGGCCGACGGCACCGACGCCAGCTTCGAGTCGCTGCTCCACCCCGACGACGTGGCCGGGCCCCGCGACTGGCGCCAGCGGCTCGCCGCGCTGCGCGACGGCGAGGTGATCGCGCGGACGGTGCGGCTGCGCGGTCTCGACGGCAGCTACGCCAGCTTCCGCGATCGCGAGTCGGTGCTCGCGCGCTCGGCGGCCGGGGTCCCGACCCGGCTGCTCGCGGTGATCGAGGACGAGCTCGTGCCGTGATGACCGGACGCCCGCCACCGTCGCGCCCGCGCGATCCGATCGCGCTGATGCAGGAGCTCGAGCTGCACCAGCACGAGCTCGAGGTCCAGAACCGCGAGCTGATCGCCGGCAACGACGAGCTGCGCCGCGGTAACGACGCGCTGATCGTCGCGCGCGATCGGTTCCGCGCGCTCTACGACCTGGCGCCGCTGCCGTACGTCACGGTCGAGCGCGATCACACGATCCACGACCTCAACCGCGCCGCCGCGGTCCTGCTCGGCGCGCCGCGCGCGCGCCTGCTCGCCGCGAGGGTCGACGGCTTCGTCAACGACGCCGACCGCGATCGGTTCCACAAGTTCGTCGACGCGGTGTTCGCGGCGGGGCCGGCCCAGTGCGGCGATCTGGTGCTGGTGCGCGCCGACGCGGTCCAGGTCGAGGTCCAGATCGACGGCGTCGTGCTGCGCGAGACCGACGACGATCCGTCGCGCTGCGTGCTCGCGATCGTCGACATCACCGCGCGCAAGCAGGCCGAGCTCGCCCGCCGCCGCGCCCAGGACGAGGTGCTCGCGGTGGTGTCCCACGATCTGCGCGGCCCGCTCAGCGCGATCGGCCTGGCCTGCGACGCGCTGGGGTCCGACGTCGCGACCGACGAGCACCGCGGCTACGTCGCGATGATCACGCGCGCGGCGGCGCGGTGCGAGCGGCTGATCAAGGACCTGCTCGGCATCGCCAAGCTCGAGCACGGCCACCTCGAGCTGGAGCTCGAGGCCTTCGACGTCCACGATCTGATCCGACAGGTCTGTCACGATCACACGTCCGCCGCCGCCGCGGCTCGGGCCCGGCTCATCGTGTCGGTCGGCGCGGCGACGCAGCCGATCGTGGCCGATCGCGATCGCCTGCATCAGGTCGTGTCGAACCTGATCGGCAACGCGCTGGTCCACGCCCCCGGCGCCGCGATCGAGGTCAGCGTCAGCTCGCGCGGCGCCGATCTGGTGATCGCGGTCAGCGACGACGGCCCCGGCATCGCGCCCGACGAGCTGGTCCACGTGTTCGACCGCTACCGTCAGGGCAAGCGCAGCCGCGGCGGCGCCGGCCTCGGCCTCGCGATCGTCAAGGCGCTGGCCGAGGCCCACCACGGGACCGCGACGGTGCAGAGCCAGCCGGGCCACGGCGCGCGCTTCGAGGTCGCGCTGCCGCGAGATCCCTCCCTCGCCGAGCCGGCGTCGTGAACCGCGTGCCCGGCCGACCCGAGCTCGACATCGAGGCGCTGGTCCACACGCTCGAGGTCCATCAGGCCGAGCTCGAGCTGCAGAACCTGGAGCTGATCGCCGCCAACGCCGAGCTGCGGCTGCGCAACGCCGAGCTGGCGACGGCGCGCGATCGCTACCGCGCGCTCCAGGAGCTGGCCCCGGTCCCGCTGATCACGCTCGATCCCGAGGGCGGTATCGTCGACGTCAACCGCGCCGCCGAGGCGCTGTTCCAGGCGCCACGCGAGCTGCTGCTGACCCGCCGCTTCGCCCTGTTCGTCGCCGAGGCGGCGCGACTCGAGGCCGCCGCGCTGCTCACGGCGCTCCGCGCCGCCGGTCACGCCCACCAGGTCGAGCTGGCGCTGGCGGTCGAGGGCCAGCCCGCGATCGACATCGTGGTCGACGGCGTCATGCTGGCCGATCGCGAGGCGCCGCTCACCGTCCTCGCGATGGTCGACGTCAGCACCCGGCGACGCGCCGAGGCGCTGCGGCGCGAGCTCGAGCACCGCGCCGAGGAGTCGCTGCGCCTCGAGAGCCTCGGGGTCCTCGCGGGCGGCATCGCCCACGACTTCAACAACCTCCTGACCATCGTGCTCGCCGGGACCGATCACGCGCTGCGCACCCTCGGCGACAACGCGCCGTCCGCCGAGCCGCTCCACGAGGTGCGCCGAGCCGCGTACCACGCGGGCAACCTCGCGCACCAGATGCTCGCCTACTCGGGCCACGGCAGCACCCCGGCGCGTCCCCTCGATCTCGCGCGCCTGATCCGCGAGCTCGAGCCCGCGCTCCTCGCCGCGGCGAAGGGCGTGCCGCTGACGGTCCGCGCGCCCGACTCGCTGCCGTGGGTGGTCGGCGACCACACCCAGCTGCGCCAGGTCATCCTCAACCTGACGACCAACGCCGCCGAGTCGATGCACGGCCGCGCGGGCCAGCTGACGATCGCGGCCCGCACCGAGGTGCTGACCGCGGCGGCGATCGCGGCGATGCCGATCGCCGACAAGGTCGCGCCCGGACCGAGCATCGTGCTCGAGATCCGCGACGACGGGACCGGCATGGACGCGGCGACCCAGCAGCGGATCTTCGAGCCGTACTTCTCGACCAAGTTCGTCGGCCGCGGCCTCGGGCTGGCGGTGGTGCGCGGCACCGTCCGCGGTCACGGCGGCGCGGTGACGGTGGAGAGCGCGCTGGATCGCGGCACCACGATCCGTGTCTACTTGCCGTGCGTGTCGTCCGCCCCGGTCCCGGCCCCCACCGACCCACCGCCCGACGCCCCGTGGCGCGGCAGCGGCGTCGTGCTGATCGTCGACGACGACCCCCACGTCCAGCGGGTGATGGCGCGCATCGTGAAGACCCTCGGGTTCTCCGTCGTGAGCGCCTTCGGCGGCGAGGACGCGCTCGCGCAGCTCACCGCCGCGGGCGCGCACTTCGATCTGGTGCTGATGGATCTGACGATGCCGGGCATGGACGGCGTCGAGGTCGCCACCGCGATCCGCGCGATCCGCGCCGACCTCCCGATCGTCCTCGTCACCGGCTTCGGCGAGATCCCCGCCGAGGCCGGCAGCGTGTTCGTCGCGATGATCTCGAAGCCGTTCGACGTGCAGGGCATCCGCCAGGTGATCCAGCGGGTCATGACCACGGTCGCTAGCCCACCACGCGCGGCAGAGTGAAGAAGAACGTCGTCCCGATCCCGACCTGGCTCTCGACCCACAGCCGGCCACCGTGGGCCTCCACCAGCCCCTTGGCGATCGACAGGCCCAGGCCGATGCTGCCGCGCAGGTTGCGCCGCGCCTGCCAGAACCGATCGAAGATCCACGGCAGCTCGGCCTCGGCGATGCCCGAGCCGGTGTCGCGCACCGCGAAGCAGGCGTCGGAGCCCTCCTCGCGCGCGGTCAGCGAGATCGAGCCGCCCTTGGCGGTGAACTTCAGCGCGTTGCCGACCAGGTTCGACAGGATCTGCAGGACCCGCTCGCGATCGCAGCAGACGGCGAGGTCGGGCGGCGCGACGCCGTCGAGCCACAGCTCCAGGCGGGTCGCCAGCGGCCGCAGCATCTCGAGGGCCTCGCGGATGATCGCGTCGACGTCCTGGCGCGTCGGCACCACCGCGAGCCGGCCGGCCTGGATCTGCGCGATGTCGAGGAGGTCGGAGATGAGGCGGTTCATCCGCTCGGCCGAGCGGTGGATGTTGCGGCCCCACTTCGCGACCATCTCCTTGTCGGCGCCGCCGATCTCCGCGCTCTGCAACAGCGTCGCGCCCATCATGATCGCGCTCAGCGGGTTGCGCAGATCGTGCGACACCACCGCGAGCAGCGAGTCGCGCGTGGTCACCGCGGCCTCGGCCTCGGCGCGCGCGGTCTGCTCGGCGGCGGCGGTGCGCGCGAGCACGACCGCCTTGTCCTCGAGCTGGGCGTTGACGTCGGCCAGGCGGCGGTTGGCGTCGGCGACCTCGCGGTACATCCGATCGAGCTCGAGCTGGCGCGCCCGGAGATCGTCGAAGGCGCGCAGCAGGTCGGCGTTCTGCTGGCGGGTCTCCTCGAGCGGGCTGATCGGCGCGACCCGGGTCAGCGCGCCCATGATCCGCGACACCGCGACGATGTCGACGATCGGTGCCTGGCCCGGCAAGAGCTTGCCTAGCTCGACGATGGTGCCGCGGCCCGGCACGGTGTCGACGCGGAACGTGTCCATCAGGCCGCGGGCGCCGAGCAGGCCCATGCCCATGCCGGTCTTCGACGTGTAGTGGCCGTCGAGGATCACCGCGAGGTTGCCGATGCCCTGGCCGCGGTCGCTGACGCGGATGACGAAGCGCTGCGGCGCCTCGCCCTCGACGAAGAACTGGGTGCGGCCGCCGAGCGCGTACTGGAACGCGTTGCGCGCGAGCTCGGACACCGCGGTCGCGATGCGGGTCTGATCCTGGGCGCTGAACCCGAGCAGCTCGGCGAGCTGCCGCGCCCGCTGGCGGACGAAGACCACGTCGGCCTCGGTCCGGATCTCGGACGTCAACAGCAGCGTGTTCACACCGCCCTCGCGATCGCCGCCCGCTCGCAGCCGACCAGCACCACGACGTCGTCACGGCGGTTGGCGAAGTCGCGGTACAGCACGCCCGCGATCAGCGCGGGGTCCTTGCGGGTGAGGCCGGGGTACGGCTCGAGCAGCCAGCGATCCGACAGCCCGTCGGAGTGCAGGACCAGCAAGCCCTGCTCGGGCCAGCGGTAGTCGAACTCCTGGAAGCGCGTGACCTGCTGCCCGAGCGTCCCGGGCTGCGAGACCAGACACGCGACCGGCCCGTCGACCGGCACCAGCGTGCCGGCGATGTTGCCCGCGCCCGCGTAGCTCACGCGGCGCCGCCGCCAGTCGATCTCGGCCAGCGCGGCGACCGCGCCGCGGTGGGTCGCGTTGACGCGCATGGTCTCGTGCAGCTGCTGCAGCCGGACCTCGACGCGCGCCGGGGCGAGGGTGCGGAACGCCTCGAGCACGCGGCGCGCCGCATCGAACGCGGGCGGACCGTGGCCGAGCCCGTCGACCACGAGCACGGTGTTGCCGCCGTCGCCCGACGCCACCGCCCAGCCGTCGCCGCACACGTCCTGGCCCTGCTTCGCCACGCACACGACGCCCCACGTCAGCCCGCCGTCGTCGGGCCGCTTCGACACCAGCCGTCCGATGCGCGCGAGCAGTGCGGTGCCCTTGCCTGGCGTCGAGCTGATCTCGCAGACGCTCGCCATGCGGGAGATCGCGCCGAGCCCGAGCCCCGCCGAGTTGCCGGTCGAGAAGCCGTCGCGCATCGCCGCGGCGACGTTGGCGATGCCCGGTCCGCGATCGAGCGCGATCATCTCGAGGCAGCTCGGCACCGAGCGCGCGAAGCTGCGCAAGAGGATCTCGCCGCGCTGCGCGTAGTGGAGGATGTTGGTCGCGGCCTCGGTCACGACCAGCGCGATCCGGCCGATCTCGCCCTGCGACAGCTGCATCGCCTCGGCCAGCTCGACCGCGCGACGGCGGGCCTCGCCGACGCCGCTGGGATCCTCGATCGCGATCGCGATCGAGACGTGGGGCGCGTGGATCAAGCCCACTTGATCACCGTCACCCGGGTGCCGCCGCCATCGCGCGCCTCGACGAGGAACTCGTGGACCAAACGCTTCGACCCGCTCAGCCCGAGCCCCATGCCGCGCTTGGTCGTGTAGCCGTCGGTCATCGCGAGGGCGAGGTCGGCGATGCCGGGCCCGCGATCCTCGAACGTCAGGCGCAGCCCGCTCCGCTCGCCGTCGATCACGGTCTCGACCGTCACCGTCCCGCCCTCGCCGTGGAGGAGCGTGTTGCGACCGAGCTCGCTCGCCGCGGTCACGATCATCGTCAGCGCGATCGCGCTGAAGCCGAGCGCGGTGGCTCGGGCCCTCACGAGCGCGCGCACCAGCGGGATGTCGGGCTCGGACGCGATCGGGAGGACTTCACGCTGGAGGGTCCTCATCACCGACGGGCTCCTCCTCGAGGCGCGATCGCAGGAACGCCATGCCCTTCTCGACGTTCAACGCGGTGCGGACGCCGGTCATGGTCACGCCCATCTCGACCAGCGTGATCGCCACTGCGGGTTGCATGCCGACCAGCACGGTCTCGGCGTCCATCACGCGCGACATCTGGGCGATGTCGCCGAGCATGCGCGCGAGGAACGAGTCGAGCATGTCGAGCGCCGAGATGTCGATGAGGACTCCCGACGCGCGGGTCTCGGAGATGCGGTTGGCGAGATCGTCCTTCAGGACCGACGCCAGACGGTCGTGCATGTCCACCTGGATGGTCACCAGGAGGAAGCCGCCCATCTTGAAGATCGGGATGTGCTCCACGACTACGCGGTCTCGGGGCCGCGACGCAGCGGCACCACCGCGAGGCCGCGGCGCTTGAACGCGACGGCGAGCGCGCCCGCCAGCGACGCCTTGGTCGGGACGTCGCCGAGGCTGACGCCGAGGTGGACGATGGTCTGCGCGATCTGCGGCCGGATGCCGGAGATGATGCACTCGGCGCCCATGAGCCGCGCCGCGCTCACCGTCTTCAAGAGGTGCTGCGCGGTCAGGGTGTCGACCATCGGCACGCCCGTGATGTCGATGATCGCGACCTCCGACTGGGTCTCGGCGAGGCGCTTGAGCAAGGACTCCATCACCAGCTGGGTCCGCTTCGAGTCGAAGTTGCCGATGATCGGCAGGCCGAGGATGCCCTGCCACAGCTCGACGACCGGGCTCGACAGCTGGAACATCTCGCTCTGCTGGCGGCCGATCACCTCCTCGCGGGACTTCTGGAAGACCTCGCTCGCGAACAGGCCGAGCTTGTCGAGCAGCACCGTGGCGTTCCACAGATCCTCGAACAGGTAGTCGGGCTGGCCGTCGTGGATGCTGCGTAGCCGCACGAACAGCGGCTGCTTCAGCGAGAACACGAACGTCGCGGTCTCGGTCGGCGTGAAGCCCTGGATCGCGCGCGACCGGCTGACCTCGCTGATGAACTCGCGGACCTGCTCCCAGTTGGAGCGGCCGATGTCCATGCTCGTGGCGATCGCGTCGCGGAAGAGCTTGAGGAACCGGGCCGACTGCGAGCTCAGCTCCGACTCGTTCATCAGATCGGGCCGCTGGGTGGTCGCTGCGGTCTGCAGCTTGATCCACTCCGCCAGGATCTCC
>JAYTAJ010000430.1:0-1743 GCA_043737575.1 Myxococcales bacterium
AAAACTTGACCCGCCGCGGCCGCCGCCGCAGGTTTGCCCGATGGACGCTGGCGGCTTGAACATGGAGCGGCTCACCTGGGCGGAAGTCTGCGCGCGCTACCCGATGCAGTGGGTGGTGCTCATCGAGGTCGACATCGACGAGGTCGGAATGGAGATCCGCTCTGGGATCGTCGCCGGCCACGGCCGCAATCGTGAGGAGTCGTTCGCGCAGGCCGATCCGTACATCGACGGCCACTCACCGTTCGCGAACATGCATACGCGACCGCCTGATCCGCCGCGGGTCCATGATCCACGGGACCTGGTATGGGCAGTTACACGCTGATCCGCGAGCGCGGGCTGATCATCGTGCTGGCGGTGCTCTGGGGCAGGCGGGGCAGCGGCCCCATCAAGCTCGCGCTCGACACCGCGGCGAGCGCGACGTTGATCCGGCCGGGGGTGCTGCGCGAGCTCGGCTACGACGAGCGCGACGTCGGGCCACGGACCTCGATCACCTCGGCGATCGGTCGCGAGCCCGGGTACCTGGTGAAGGTCGAGCGCATGCGGACGCTCGGCTTCGAGGTCACCAACCACGAGATCCATGCCCACGAGCTGCCCGCCGAGTACGCCATCCACGGCCTCCTCGGGCTCAGCTTCCTCGACCGCTTCGACTACACGATCCACTCGCGGCGCAACCAGATCACCGTCGAGCTCGCGGCGCCGTAGTCAGCCGTCGCCGCGGGCGAAGCGCTGGGCGGTGGCGGCGGTGAGCTTCCAGGTCGGGGCGACGCGGCCGCGGCGGACCAGGTCGTCGGTGGCGTCGTCGAAGACCGAGACGATCGAGTGCGGGTCGTCGTCGTCCTCGGCGAGATCGAGATCGGCGCGGAGGCGGCGGCCGCTGTCGTCGGTGAAGGTCAGGGTCTTGTGCAGGCGGGCCCGGGCGGCCTGCTCGTGGCGCAGCAGCACCTCGGTCGCGGTCTTCACCAGCGTCATGAACGCGGGATGATCGAGCGGCTTGGGGTTCTTCTTGTCGCGGCCCATGGTCCACGGGCCGACCAGCGCGGGCTCGGCGTCGCCGACCCGGGTCATCTCGACCGCCCAGCCGTCGTCGTCCTCGTTCTTGATCACGCGCGCGATCCAGCCGTCCTGCTTCCAGCGGCGCGGATCGCGCTCGATCTCGGCGATCTCTTCCATGGCGGCACCTTGGCGCGGATCCGTGGGGTAGAACAAGGCGCTTGTCGCTCCAGTGGTACCCGGGACACATGACGAAGGCGCGGCGCGAGCTCGCCGCGCTGATGCCATCGCAGGACGTGATCGTCGAGGTCCTCGACGCCCGCATGCCCGCGGCGAGCGCGAACCCGCTGATCACCGAGCTGCGCGCCAAGACGCCGTGCCTGAAGATCCTGACGCGGAGCGATCTCGCCGATCCCGCGGTGACCGCGGCGTGGCTGCGCCACTTCGAGGCGGTGCCCAACGTCTCCGCGTTCGCCGCGACCACCAAGGCGGTGGCCGAGACCCGCCACCGCTTCGCCGAGGTCCTGAAGCACCTCGGCCTGGTGTCGTCGACCGGCCGCCCGGTCAAGGCGCTCATCGCCGGCATCCCCAACGTCGGCAAGTCGACGCTCATCAACACGCTGATGGAGCGCCCGGTCGCCAAGGTCGGCGACAAGCCGGCGATCACCAAGCGGCAACAGAAGGTCGCGCTGCCGACCGGCACCATCCTCACCGACAGCCCCGGCCTCTTGTGGCCCAAGATCACCGACGAGA
>JAYTAJ010000431.1:0-1742 GCA_043737575.1 Myxococcales bacterium
GTCGCTGCACACCGCGGTGATCGGGCCGCGCGGCGAGCGCATCGAGATCCAGATCCGCACCCGCGAGATGCACGCGGTGGCCGAGAGCGGCATCGCGGCCCACTGGAAGTACAAGGAGGGCAAGCCGTCCGACGACGAGAAGAAGTTCGCGTGGCTGCGCCAGCTGATGGAGCACCAGAAGGATCTGCTCGATCCGACCGAGTTCCTCGAGACCGTGAAGCTCGATCTGTTCGGCGATGAGGTCTACGTGTTCACGCCGCGCGGCGACGTGAAGGCGCTGCCCAAGAGCGCGACGCCGATCGATCTCGCGTACGCGGTGCACTCCAACATCGGCGATCACTGCTCGGGCGCGCGGGTCAACGGCATGATCGTCCCGCTGCGCTACCAGCTGCGCAACGGCGACACCGTCGAGATCATCACCAGCCCGAACCAGAAGCCGAACAAGGACTGGCTGGCGCTGGTGAAGACCGCGAAGGCGCGGACCAAGATCCGCTACCTCCTGCGCAAGGAGCAGCGCGAGCGCGCGCTGGTGCTGGGCAAGGACATCCTCGACAAGGGCCTGCGCAAGCGCGGGCTGTCCTTGTCGAAGGCCGAGAAGGAGCTGCACCTCGCGGCGCGCGAGCTGCGGCTGGGCGACGCCGACGAGCTGATCCTCCAGGTCGGCTACGGCAAGGTCACGGTCCAGCAGGTCATCGAAAAGCTGGTGCCCGAGGACGGCAAGAAGGCCGAGCCGGACAAGCCCGAGAAGCCCGAGGGCGTGTTCCGCCAGCTCATCCGCAAGGTGACGCGGCGGCCGAGCGCGTCGGGCATCCTGGTCCAGGGCGAGGACGACATCCTGGTGCGGTTCGCGCGCTGCTGCAGCCCGCTGCCGGGCGACGCGATCGTCGGCTACATCTCACGCGGCAAGGGCGTGACCGTGCATCGGCGCGACTGCGACAAGGGCCTCGATCTCGATCCCGAGCGCCGCGTCGACGTGTCGTGGGACAGCCACGCCAAGGGCAGCCACGAGGTGGCGATCCAGGTGCTGTGCGCCGACAAGCCGGGCCTGCTCGCGACGATCAGCCAGTCGTTCACCGAGCAGAACGTCAACATCAGCCAGGCCCACTGCCGCGCCACCGATCACGGCCGCGCGGTCAACACGTTCCACGCGTCGGTGAAGGACCTCGATCAGCTGAAGACCGTGATCCGCTCGCTATCGCGCATCAAGGGCGTGTACTCGGTCGACCGAGTCTCCGCCGAGCCCGCGTAAGCGGACTACTTCGTCGCGGTCTTCGGCGCAGGCTGGCCGGGCTCGCCGAGGGCGGCGAACAGCTCGACCGCCGACACCGTCGAGCGCTTGGCGAGCTTGTTCTTGCGCTTGCGACCCATGTTGATGTGGTTGCGCTTGCGCTTGTTCTCGGAGGCGGAGGTATTGGAAGCCATGGCGCGCGCGGTTCTAGCCGGGGCCCGGGCCTCTGTCAACCACGCCGCGGCTCACGGAGCTTCCTCCCTCGCTTTGCTCGGTCCTCAGTCCCGGCTGGCGAGGTCGACCGAGGCGGTCTCGGAGGCCTGCCGCAACAGCGCCCGCAGGCGGCGCCCGGCATCGCCCGCCAGCGGCACGAAGTCGACCCCGAAGCCGGGGTCCTTGCCCTGGCGGGTCCAGGCCACGGTGCCGGAGGCGGGCAGGGGCTCGCCATCGGGGGCGGCGATGGTCACCGCGACCGCGGTCCCGATCGCGGGTGGAATCTCGGCTCGCAAGAACG
>JAYTAJ010000432.1:0-4141 GCA_043737575.1 Myxococcales bacterium
GCGACCGCGCGCACTAGCCGGCCTCGACGCGCGCGAGGATGACCGAGATGTTGTCGGCGCCGCCGGCGTCGTTGGCGGCGTCGATGAGCTTCTCGACGGCGCGATCGAGATCGCGCTCGGTCGAGCACACCACCGCGAGATGATCGTCGGTGATCATCCCCGACAGGCCGTCGGAGCACAGGATGTAGCAGTCGCCGACCTGGGGCTTCTCGGCGTGGATGTCGACCGCGACCGACTCCTTCATCCCGAGCGCGCGCACGACGACGTTCTTGTGGGGCCAGTTCTCGGCCTCCTCGGCGGTCATGCGCTTCATCTTGATGTAGTCGTTCAGCAGCGAGTGATCCTCGGTGACCTGGGTCAGCTCGCCGTCGCGCAGGCGGTAGCAGCGGCTGTCGCCGACGTGGCCGACCACGACCTTGTCGTCGAGGAAGTACAAGGCGACGATGGTGGTGCCCATGCGGCCGCCGTTGCCCTGGCTGCGCTCCCAGATCTCCAGGTTCGCGAGCATCACGCCCTGGGTCATGCGGTTGATCTCGGCCCGCTCCTCGGTGTCGACCTTGTACGGCCAGGTCAGCGGCTGCTGATCGGCGGTCGACTCGAAGTAGTCGGTGACGGTGTCGACCGCGAGGCGGCTGGCGACGTCGCCCGAGGCGTGGCCGCCCATGCCGTCGGCGACGATCGCGAGGCGGATGCTGGTCGGCAGCGCGATCGAGTCTTCGTTGTGCTCGCGCTTGCGGCCGATGTTGGTCGCACCCGCGAAGCGGACGCGGTGCGCGCCGAGGGGAAAGGACGTGCTCACCGCGGCAAACGCTACCACGCCGCCGTCGTCGGATGCATTCGGGACCGGCTGCCGCGACGCGGCGGGTTGACTCGGCGCCGACGCCATCTCATCCTTGCCGCATGTCGGATCCGGCGATCGCGTTGGCGGCCTGGTGGTCACTGGCCCAGGCCAACACCACCGCGCTCGCGGTCGTCGTCGCCGTGGTGGCGATCGCGGCGATCGCGTTCGTCGCCCGCCGCGCGCTCATGGGCAAAATCGGCGCCCGCCGCCGCGGCTAGCGATCGAACCCCGTGCTCCTCGCCGAAGGCTCACTTTCGGATCGGCCGTTGCCGCGCACGTTCGCGGCGATCGCGGCGCGTGGCTTCACCGGCGAGATGGTGGTGCAGCCCCAGGCCGGCCGCGGGTTCCACATCGCGTGGCACGACGGCGCGGTGGTCGGCGCGACCAGCCCGCACCCGGCCGACGGCGCCGCCAAGATCGCGGTGACCCTCGGCGTCCTCAACTCGACGCAGGCCGGCGAGGTCGGCCGCGTGCTCGCCGCCAACCCGGGCTGCGACGAGGTCGAGGTGGTCGCGCAGATCGGCCGGCTGTCGTCGGAGATCGTCGGTCGGCTCGGGCGGCGGCTCGCCGCGACCCGGGCAGCGCGGGTGTTCTCGGTCGAGAGCGGCACGTTCACGCTGCACAGCACGCCGCCGCTGTGGGGCACGGTGGCGCCGGTCGATCCGCGCTGGATCATGTACAGCGGCGTCCGCATGCACTACACGGTCGAGCGGCTGCACCGCGAGATCAGCGGGCTCGCCGCGGCGATCCGGCTGCGGCCCGACGTCGATCTCTCGAGCTTCGGGTTCGGCGAGGCCGAGGCCGACGCGCTGGCGCGGCTGCGGACCGACACGCTGGTGCTCGACCCGACGCCGCTCGGGCTCGACGGCCGCGTCGTCGAAGCGGTGGCGCTGGTGCTTCTCGCGGTCGGCGACGCCGAGCCGGTGGCGCGCGACACCGCGCGGCCGGCGCGCCGGACCTCGACGCCGCCGCGCTCGAGCCCGTCGATCAAGGTGCCGACCCTCGTGCCGCGGCCGCGCTCGACGACGCGGCGGCCACGCATCGCCGATCCCAGCCGGACCCGCGCGATCATCACCGAGCGGCTGGCCGCGGTCGACGCTGGCGCCGATCACTTCGCGCTGCTCGGTGTCGCCCCCGACGCCAGCCCCGAGGACGTCCGCGCCGCGTACTTCGGGCTCGCTCGCCACCTGCATCCGGATCGGCTGTCGGCGGCGGCGGTGGTCGACGACAAGGGCGACGCTCACCGGGTCTTCGCGAAGATCAACGAGGCGTTCGCGGTGCTATCGGCGCCCGATCGCCGCGCCGAGTACGCCCGCGTGCTCGGGGCCGGCGGCGTCCAGGCGGTCCGGGCCCAAGCCGAGCAGGCCGAGGTCAAGGTCCGCGAGGCGCTGAGCGGCGAGGACGCGTATCGCCGCGGCGAGCTGGCGCTGCGCCGCCAGGACTTCGTCGAGGCGTTGCTGCAGTTCAAGACCGCGGTCGAGCTGGGGCCCAACGAGGCCGACCACCACGCGATGCTCGGCTGGGTGACCTACGTCGCCGCCGACGACAAGGTCAGCGCGCTGCCGCTCGCGCGCGGTCACCTGAAGCGCGCGCTCGACAAGCACAGCGACAGCCCGCTCGCCCATCTGTTGCTCGGGCGCATCGCGCGCATGGAGCACCACGACACCGAGGCGCTGGTGCATCTGCGCCGCGCGCTCGAGCTGGCGCCGCGCAACACCGACGCCGCCGCCGAGCTGCGCGCGGTCGAGGCCCGACGCACCCGCAGCGAGTCGAAGGGCCTCGGCTCGCTGTTCGGCCGCAAGAAGACGTAGCTATCGCGCACCAGCGGCGGGCGGGCTGCGCAGCGCGAACGCGAAGCCGTCGCGATCGCCGCCGGCCGCGAGCGGACGCACCTTGCGGAAGCCGGTGTTGTCGGCGATGCGCGCGATCTGGCGGCGCGCGTGCTTCCAGCCGAGGAAGACGAAGACGTGGGCGGGATAGCCGGGGCAGCACGCGACGTCGGTCGTGAACAGCAGGTCGCCGGGCGCGAGTGCGGCGGCGGCGGTGATGCGCTGCCAGCCGAGCCCGTCCTCGAGGTGGCGGACCAAGCCGCGGGTCAGGCGCGACACGCCGTCGCCGTCGAGCACGCCGCGCTCGTCGATCGCGACGCCGATGTGGCGCAGCGCGGTCGACGCGTAGGCGACGCAGCCGTTGGTCATGGTGCGGTGCCAGGCCAGGACGTCGGCGCGGATCGCGCGATCGCGGGCGCGCGACGTCAGGTGCGCGGCCAGGCTCTGGCTGGTCGACGGCGGGTCGGCTGCGGCGGCGCGGCCGGTGGCGGCGACGATCGCGGCGGCGATCGCGGCGGCGAGCACCAGCTTCGCGGCGAAGGTGGCCATGGCGAGGGTGTGCCACGGCGGTCGCCGCGCCGCCGCTGGAAACTCCGCGCCCATCAGAAGCGCAGCCCCAGGCCGAGGCCGACGTCGCGGTGATCGTCGCCCGCGGTGGTGCCGCCGACGCCGAGCGCGGCGACCGGCATCGCGCCGCCGAACCTCAGCCGCGGCAGCGGCAGCACCAGCTCGGCGCGCCACGCGGTGCCGACCTCGCGCGCGATGCCCGACGCGCCGGCCCCGAGCCGCAGCCCGAGGCGGCCGACGATCGACCACCGCGTCAGCGACCACAGCATCGCGAACACCGCGCGATCGTCGGACCGCAGGCTCAGCCGACCGCCGACCCCGAGCTCGTAGCGCTGGCTCAGGCGCAGGCCGAGGCCGAGGTGCAGCTCGGTCGCGAGCCCGCTGCCGTCGAGCCCGCGACCGGCGGCGACGCCGAGCTCGGCCACCGCGTTCCCCGAGCCGCCGCGCGCGCCCGGCATGTGGTTGGCGTGGAGGCCGTCGATGAACGTCGTCGCCTCGATCGAGTGCGCGTCCGCCAGCGTGGTGACCTGCTCCGTCGAGGTCGGGTCGATCACGGGCGCCTTGTCGGCGATCGCGATCGTCTCGGAGTAGTTGCCGTAGTCCATGGTGATGCCCTCGGGCAGGTCGAGCTGGATCTCGAAGCGGTCGACCACGGTCGCTCGCATCTCGGGATCGACCGCGACGAACGACGTGTACGGCGTCATCAGCGCGTGGGCCAGCGCGATCGCGGTGACCGCGTCGCGGGTCGCCTCGGTCGGCGGCTCCGACAGCTCGTGGATACGGCGCCGCGCCCACAGCCGCGCCAGCACCGCGCCGTCGCCGCCGCGCTCGGGCAGCTCGATCGCGCGCTCGATCGCGACCGCGCGGCCGTCGGCGGTGCCGCGGATGCGCACCGTGCCGGCGC
>JAYTAJ010000433.1:0-1741 GCA_043737575.1 Myxococcales bacterium
GATCACCGCCGCCCGCAGCGCCGCGCGATCGCCGTCGGAGAACGGATGCTCGCCGTACAGCGCCTCCCACAGCGCGACGCACCACGCGAACTGATCGGCCTGGCGCGTGACCCGCCCGCCGACGTGCTGCTCGGGCGCCATGTAGCGCGGCGTGCCGATCACCGCGCCCGCCGCGGTCAGCGGCACGCCGAGGACGCCGCGGCCGGCTGGCGTCGCGCGATCGGGCTCGCTGGCGTCGGCGGTCGCCGCGAGATCGGCGGCGAGCTCGTCGACCGCGGGCGTCGCCGCGGCGATCCCGTCGACCGACGCCGCGCTGTGCTCGAGCCGCGCCAGGCCGAAGTCGCTGACCCGGACCCGGCCACCGTCGTCGATCAGCAGGTTCGACGGCTTGAAGTCGCGATGGACCAGCGCGCGGGCATGGACCGCGGCCAGCCCGCGCCCGGCCTGCAGGAACAGCGCGAGGATCACCCGCCACGGCCGCGGCGCCGCGGCGAGGTGGCGATCGAGGCTGACGCCGTCGATCAGCTCCATCGCGATGAAGACCCGGCCGTCGTGGGTGCCGAGCTCGTACACCGCGACGACGTTCGGATGCGACAAGGTCGCGAGCGCCTGGGCCTCGCGCAACAGCCGCGTCGGATCGGCGCGATCGTCGTGGAGCAGCTTGACCGCGACCGCGCGGCCGAGCTCGGGATCGCGGGCCTCGTGGACGGTGCCCATGCCGCCCTCGCCGAGCTGACGGGCGATCACGAAGCGGCCGAGGCGGGCGCCAGGCGCGAGCTCCATCAGCGCCCGGTCACGCCGCCGCGCGGCCGCGGGATCCGGAACAGCGCGAGCTTGTGGACCAAGGTCGCGCGCGACACGCCGAGCCGCCGCGCCGCGTGGGTCTGGTTGCCCGCGCACGCCTCGAGCGCGGCGACGATGCGATCGCGCTCGACGAGCTGGGCCGGATCGAGCTCGAGGGTCGGCGCCGCCGCCGCGCCGATCGGCTCGCGCGGCGGGGTGATGCGCGCGGTGTCGATGAGGATGTGCTCGGCGCCGATCGCGCCGCCGCCCGCGAGCAGCACGGCGCGCTCGACGACGTTCTTCAGCTCGCGGACGTTGCCCGGCCAGTCGTGACCGGCCAGCCGCGCGAACGCGGCCGGCGTGAGCGCATCGGCGCGCGCCGCGGCCTCGCGAGCGAACCGCGCCGCGAGGGTCGTGATCTGATGCGGCCGGTCGCGCAGCGGTGGCACCAGCAGCGTGATGCCGGCGAGGCGGTAGAACAGATCGCGGCGGAACTCGCCGCTGCTCGACGCCGCGACCAGATCGCGGTGAGTCGCGGCGAGGAAGCGCACGTCGATCGCGATCGGCCGCACCGCGCCGACCCGCAGCACCTCGCGGGCCTCGATCGCGCGCAGCAGCTTGGCCTGCAGCTCGAGCGGCATCTCGCCGATCTCATCGAACAGCACGGTGCCGCCCGCCGCCGCCTCGAGCAGCCCGACCTTGGCGGTGGTCGCGCCGGTGAACGCACCCTTGTCGTAGCCGAACAGCTCGCTCTCGAGGAGCTGCGGCGCCAGCGCCGCGCAGTTGATCGCCAGCATCGGCCCGGTCCGCCCCGACAGCCGATGCAGCGCGCTCGCCAGCACCTCCTTGCCCGCCCCGGTCTCGCCGCTGATGACGACGTTCACCGGGCTGCGCGCCACCGCGATCACCAGCGCGCTCGGCGTCGTCAGCGCCGGATCTTCGATCGTGACGTGAGAGC
>JAYTAJ010000434.1:0-4138 GCA_043737575.1 Myxococcales bacterium
CCTGCCGTCGCGGCCGCGGCGCCATCGGCCGAAGCCGACGCCTGGCTGGCCGGGCTCGACGCCCGGGTCGTCGCCGATCTGGCGGCGGGGCGACCGCTGGTGGTCCAGGTCCACGTGCCGCTGTGCGAGGCGACGATCATCCCGTGCGGCAACGCCAAGCTCGGCGACGGCGATCGTCCGAGCGGCAACCTGTACTGGGCGACCGGCGAGGGCTTCCTCGGCTGGTTCGGGCGCAAGGGCGGTGGCTGGAAGCAGGTGCTGGCGACCGACGGCGCCGCGATCGGCGAGGCCGACGTGCTCGATCTGCGGGTGTGGCGGCGCGAGCTCGCGACCCCGGCGGCGTGGCGCCGCGCCGGTGCGCCCGCGCGCTTCGCGATGATCGTCGTCGCGCAGGCGTGGCGCGGCACCGAGATCGACGCGGCGCTGGCGCGCTACGGCGAGGATCTGTACGGCGCGCATGCGCAGGCGATCGCGCTGCCCGACGGCACGTCGATCGCGGCGGGCGGCGACGCGCACATCGTCGCGTACGTCGGCCACAACCGGCTGATGGATCTGCAGAGCTTCGACTGGCGCGCGATCGCGAAGCGCGGCGACGATCGACCGCGCGGGGTCGTCGCGATCGCCTGCCACACCGCCCCGTACATGCAGGACGTCGTGCCGGGCGCGCGCCAGGTGCCGCTGCTGCTGACGCGCGACTTCATGCTGGCGTCGGCGGCGGCGCTCGAGGGCACGACGCTCGCGTTCGCGCGCGGCGGCGACTACAAGGCGATCCGCCGCGGCGGCGCCCAGGGCTACGCCGATGGCGGCAAGAAGCCGCTGCGCCGGGTGTTCGGCGCGTTCTCCAACCCGGCCGATCCGAAGTGGGGCACGCCCGGCTACTCGAAGCCGATCAACGCCCACGCCGACTACCACCGCAGCCAGCAGAGCCCGTGACTCAGAGCCTGTGAAAGGTTCCCGCAGGGAATCTGAAACGGCTCTGTTCGGTGAGCCGGATCGTGCGTGATGGTGAATTGATTCGCACGCTCTCAGGACGCGGCCGCGGCCTCGGCTTCGAGCGCCTTGCGGCGGATGCGCTTGTCCAGGTAGTAGTCGCGGCCGCGCGCGAACTCCCAGGCCACGCCGATCGTCGACACCACGAACGCGGCGATCGTGAGCGGCGTCGCCTGGGCCGGCCACAGCGCCGCGGCGCCGCACAGCCCGGCGGCGCCGAGCGAGCGCGCGCCCCACACCAGCGCGCCCGACGCGCGGCGATGATGCGACAGCAGGTTGTCGAGGCCGCCGACCGCGAGCTCGAGGGACAGCACGCCGATCAGCGCCCACGCCGGTGGCGCCCGCTCGGCCAGCGCGGCGAACACCGCGAGCGGCAGCACCACCGAGCTGATCATGCGGACCGCGTCCGATCGGTTGAAGTCGCCGCGGCCGCGCAGCTGGGTCCAGCCGGCGACGACGTAGTCGATGCCCGACAGCCAGGTGATCGCGACGATCATCCCCATCACCGCCTTCATCGTCCACGACGGATCGTGGCGGTGGATCAGCAGCAGCGCGACGAAGACCGCGCTCATCCAGAACGCGCCGCGCCACAGCGTGCGCTTGATCGCGTAGAGCGCGGCGGCCGCCAGCAGCGGCAGCGCGATGCCGCCCGCGAAGATGTACGTCATGCCGTCGCCGCCCTCGGTGAGCGGGAACAGCACCATCATCCCGATGCCCTGCATCTGGGTCCAGGTCTTGGCCTTCGCCATGTAGCTGGTCTTGAGCGTGAGCGCGCGCTGCTCGTAGGCCGAGCGCAGCGCGGTCACCAGGAACTCGCGCACGAACATGAACGCGCAGGCCCAGACCGGGACCAGGCCGAGATCGGCGAACGGCAGGTACGCGAACGCGACGAAGACCTTGTCCGCCAGCGGATCGAGCAGGCCGCCGAACACGGTCGGGCCGTACTTGCGCGCGAGGTAGCCGTCGACGAAGTCGGTGCAGCCGATCAGCGTGCCGAGGATCAGCGCGAACCACAGGTAGCTGTGGTGGTCGGGGAAGCCGCGGTACACCAGCCACGAGATCAGCGGCATCGGCACGAGGCGCGCGACCGTCACCATGTTGGCGGTGATCAGCGGGCGCTTGCCGGGGACGGGCGACGTCACGGCGGCACCGTAACACAGGCGCGACGCGACCTCGTCAGCTCGGCGGAGGGACGGGAATCGACACCACGCACTGCACCTCGAGGTACGCGTTGGCGGGCGCGGGCACGCTGCGCTCGACGTCGATGCGCAGGTGATGATCGGTGGCGGCGCAGGTGGCGGCGTCCTCGGTGATGCGCCAGCACGGCCGCGCGGTCGAGCCCTCGCACCCGGGCAGCGGGGTCTCGCGGCGAGCCGGTCCGTCGAGGTCGGTGATCTCGACGACCGAGCACTCGGGCTGGATGCCGTCGACGATCGGGTTGCGGTCGGCGACCACGCCGTCGAAGCACACGCCCTCGAGCGGCGGCAGGCTCTCGACGATCGCGCGCAGGGCGTCGCCGAGATCGCCCGTGCAGATGGTCTCGCGGGCGCTGGTGCCGGGGAACTGATCGAGGAAGCCGGCGAGCCGCACCGCCGGCTCGGCGAAGCCGAGCGCGCCCGAGCAACCGAAGTCGAGGGCCGGGTCGTTGTCCTGGAGCACGACGCGGACATTGGCCGGATCGCCGATGATGCCGGCGACGAACAACTTGTGGTCGGGCGCGCGCTTCAGGCCGCGCAGGAACCCCGCGTACTGCTCGATCTCGACGAGGAACGGCGAGGTCGGCCGCGGTACGCAGCCGGCGCGCGGGCCGGGCAGGCGCGGATCGGGATCGTTCGCGCACACCACGCCCTGCTCGTAGCAGCGGAAGTCGGAGAATGGCCCGAGCTCGGCGTCCTCGGTGCGCGAGAAGATGCGATCGACGTCGGCCGAGCAGTCGTCCTCGTCGGCGACGATGATCACCGCGAGCGTCGCCGGCTCGCGCAGGAAGCCGGGGTTGACGCCCGGGCTGAGCGCCGCCTGCATCGCGGCGAGGTGCTGCTCGAAGCCGCAGCCACCGATGCCGAGGTTCGCCGCGCACGCGAACGCGTCGTCGAGCGTGCCGGTGTAGTTGCGCACGCGATCGCCGGTCGGCCCGACGACGTCGGTGAGGAAGCTGGCGCCGCCGAGCGCCGGGCAGGTGGCGCCGTGCATGATGCCGCGGTCGCCGCCACCGGGACCGCAGCGGTTGTCGCCGACGTCGACGTTGCCGGTGCCCATGTCGGAGCTGACGACGCCGATGTGCAGATCGGGCAGCCGACCCGACAGCTCGTCGAGGTGGGCGATCAGCTCGGGGAAGCGATCCTCGAGCGAGCGGTGCTCCTCCTCCATCGAGCCCGAGTTGTCGATGACGAACAGGAGGTCGAGCTCCTGATTGAGGCTGACCGGCAAGAGCTTCTGCTCGACGCCTTGCCCGGTCGGATCGAGACGGCTGATCGGGCGATCGACACAGCCCGCCAGCACCAGCGCAGCCACGACACCGACCGACGTTGCACGCATGCTCGGTACGTGGAGCCGCGCGCGCGATCCGTCCGAAAAAACGAACGGCCCGGCGTGAACCGGGCCGCTCGGGCATCCCCCCTCAGGGAGCCAAACTTCAGATCAGAGAGCCGGTATCGCGATCGCGATCATGGGGGCTCGGGTGGGGGCCCTCATCGGGCTCTGCCCCGATGGGGGAGGGGCTGGCCAACATATACGCAGCGTGTCTAGAAGCTCGCGAGGTTAGCGGCGCGACGGCTGCCATGCTGCCATGGGCTGCCAGGCGCGGCTAGGAAGCGTAGGCGAACTCGACCGAAGGCACCTCGACGACGCGGTGAGCGACGCCGTCGGCGACGGGGTTGGAGGGACGACGATCCTTGCGGCCGAGATCGACGTTGGCCACGGCTGCGACCAAGTGGGAGCGGGACAGGTGAACGTAGCGCTGGAGCTGCTTGAGGTCGGAGTGGCCGAGCAGCTGGGCGACGGCGGCCGGTACAACACCGTCCATCGTGAGGTGCGACGCGTAGCTGTGGCGCAGGCGGTGCCACCCGAATTGCGGCAGGCCCGCCTTCTCCTGGGCGCGGTAGAGCCGGTTGTACAGCGCGGTCTCGTTCACGCGCCGACCCTTGCGGGT
>JAYTAJ010000435.1:0-9489 GCA_043737575.1 Myxococcales bacterium
CCCCGGGATCGGGGCCGATGTAGATCGCCGCACTCCCGCTTCCGGCAAAAGAAGTGAGGCCCCGAGTGACAGCTCGGAGCCTCGGCCCGGCACGCGCGACGCCTCCAAACTCGCGGTTCAACTCCTCCATGCTCGCTCCGACCTGGCGGCGGCCGAGGTCCAGCGGTTGTTCCTCGCTGCCGCCGACGCCTACCTGATGGCACAGACGCCGTCCGCGGGCGTGATCGGTGCCCAGATCGCGCTCCAGCTCATCGCCCACTGCCAGGCATCGAGCCAGTGCAACGCCGGGTTCGTGCGCACGGTGCTGCGGTATCCCGAGGACTACTTCTCGGTTCCGCCCGAGCTGAACGAGACGGTCGCGAAGTACCGGCAAACGGTGGAGACACACCTGGCACTTCTCGAGCGACTCGTCGCTGACGGTCGCCGAGTATTCGACACTGCGCGCTCGTTGACCAGCCCCGATCGCCTGCGCGCGGTCATCCGAGCCAACCTGCGGCTGGCGGCGGTGGCGGTGTGTCTCACGCCGCGCGAGACACCGTTGGCCGCCGCACCGGCCAACACCGCGCCAGCCGCGTTGGGCTTGGATGCGTGCGCTGCACCGACCGGGCTGGTCGAGTTGGCCGAGGCCGCGATCGACGGCGACCTGCAGGCCGCGTTGCGGGTGGCGATTGGGGCCAAGGTGTTCTCGGGCAGCGCGCGTGACCACAGGCGGCTGGCTCTCTTCCTCAACTTCGTCGGCCAGGCGGCGGCGGTGGTCGCGGGCACGCCCGAAGAGCGCCAAGTCGCGCAGGCCCAAGTCGAGCACGCGCTCGAGGTGCTGCTCGACGACGCTGCCGATCGCGCCGGCCGCGACGACGAGTGGATCGTCTCGCTCGGCTCCGGGCTGCGCGCGTTGGGCGCGTGTGAGCGAGGCGGTGGTTTCCGCGGCCCGGTGAGCGTGCCTGTGACCCTGTCCCTCGACTACCTGGCCAAGCGCGACGACGAGGACGCCATCAGCGTTTCGGGGTTCCACGCCGAGCTGGGATTCCTCGACGTCGGCAACTACCTGCGCATCAACGACGTCGACCCCGACGGCGACGTCGGTGACGCGGTCGACGCCGAGGATGTCGAGTGGACCGACATCGCCAACCTGAGTATCGGTGTGGCCTACTTCCGCGGTAACCAGGTCGCACCAGTGTACGTCGGCGTGAGCGGTGGCGTCGCACCCGGGACCAGCCAGAACGACGATCAGCGGCGGTGGATCTGGTACGCGGGGGCTTTCGCTGGGCTGTACGTGCCGTTGCTCGACCTCAACTGACCCGCGCGCCGCGGTCCATCGGGCGAGCTGCCGATCGAACTCATGCCGATCTCGCCTGTTCGATCTCGTGCCGGGGCGACGTCTGCGCGCCATGCCCCCACGTCACAACGTGTTCGTCAGCTACCACCACGCGAACGACCAGAGCTACAAGCAGATCTTCGATCTGCGCTTCGGCAACCGCTTCGGCATCATCTCCCGCGGCTCCGTCGAGCTCGGCGAGATCGACCCGAACCTCCAGACCGAGACGATCCGCCAGAAGATCCGCGACGAGTATCTGCGCGACTGCTCGGTGACCGTCGTGCTCATCGGGACGCAGACCTGGCAGCGCAAGCACGTCGACTGGGAGATCGGCATGACGATCCGCCACACGCAGCACAACCCGCGCGGCGGGCTGGTCGGGATCATCCTCCCGTCGTACCAGCGCGCGTATCCCCGCGAGCTGCGGGCCCGCCGCGACGGCCGGGTCACGACCTACGACCCCGGCACGATCCCGCCGCGGCTCCACGACAACGTCCATTGCGGGTAAGCCAGCCTCCACCTCTGGTCCGAAGATCCCGACGACGTCCAGGCCTGGATCCACGACTCGTACCTCCAGAAGTCGAAGGTGCTGCCCGACAACTCGTATCCGTCGTTCGCGAAGAACCGCACCGCCGACCGGTGGTGACGACGCAACACGGACGCGCGCGCGTCCGGACTTTGCGGGGGTGGCGACCGCCGCACGAGCTGGTACGTATCCCTCGCTGGCACGTATCTCAACTCGCAGACCGTACCCTCGGACGACGGCCTCGCGATCGATCTTCCGTCGTTCAGCGAGTTGCGCGCCTCCGCCGGGTACGAGCTGCAGTACGGCCGCGAGAAGGCCGGCCTGATGCTGCCGCGCGTCGGTGCGTACCTGACCGTCTCGCGCGGCGCCTGGCGCAACGACTACGTCACGGCGCCGATGCAGACCGCCGACACCAACCCGTTGCAGCTCGAGCTCGCCCTCTACGCCAGCGGCCACTTCGCGGGCGGGTTCAGCGGTCTACTGTCGTTCGGCGTGCTCGTGCCCTACGGCCACGATGCCGAGCCGCAGGCCTTCATCAACATCGCGCCGTCCATCGGCACCGAGATCGGCGGTGGCTCGTGATCGCGCGCCTCCTGCTCACCGCGCTCACGCTCGCCGTCGGCAGCGCGTGCGACGCCGTGCCAGAAGACAACTCCCCCGTGTGCGTGCCAGGCGCGCCGTCCGCCTGCTTCTGCCCCACGGGGGCTCCCGGCGATCAGGTTTGCACCGCCGATGGCCTGGACTTCGAGCCCTGCGTCTGCCGCCCCGCCGCCGGCGCTCCCGAGGCCGGCGTCGAGCCCGTGCAGGGAGAATGAGCACCCTGGCGCCGCCGTAGCGGTCACTCGTCGTCGTCGTCGTCGTCGAGCCAACGCCCCAGGGCATCGGGGTCCCAGGGATTCACCGCGCCGACGCCGACCTTGGCGAGCGCGGGCGGGGCGCCGCCCTGCGAGGCCTTGAGGCGCATGGCGTAGATCTTCGGCTCCGACTTTCGAGCGGCGAAGTCGGAGATCTCCCAGTTGACCCACTCGCTCGAGTGGGTGTTGCGGCCGACCAGGACCACGAGTCGCGACGCCTGATCGAACAGCTCGCGGATCCGCTTCCGGACCGGCTCGGAGCTCGGGTCGGTCGGGAGGAGCTTGATGGGGCGCCCGCTCCGGTCGAGCACGGGCTGCTTGAGCGAGCGGTCGCCGCAGGTGAGGTCGTGGTTGGGGTTCGCGATGAGGCCGCGGAGGCCGTTCACCTGGTCGGCGTCGTCGTGGTCGAAGCTGAGGAAGATCTGGACGGGCATGCACGCTCCTGTGACGTCGGTCGGCGACCACCATGGCCGCGGTGCTGTGGACGTCACGGCGGGGATCGATCGAACACGTCGCCAGGCCTCAGGGCGTGCGGCACTCGGCGGCGCCGAGATCGGGCGGCGCGACGAACAGGTCGGGCTGGTCGCCGTGGGTGCGGTTCCAGTAGTGGTAGGGGGCGAGGTGGACGTCGTGGTCGGCGTCCTTGAGGACGAAGAGGGTGGTGGCGGCGCGGACGGCGGCGGTGGCGCCGTCCTGGTCGGGGGACGCGACGAGGAGCTGGAGGCCGAGGTCGGTGGCGAGGCGGAGGAGCTGGTCGCGGCGGCCAGCGTCGATGCCGTAGAACGCCTCGTCGAAGAGGAGCGGGCGGATGGCGGCGTCGGCGGCGTCGAACATGAGCTTGGCGAGCGCGAGGACGAGCAGGTAGTTGGGAACGCCTTGCTCGCCACCCGAGCCGACCTGGCGGAGGCGGTGGGTGAGCTCGATGCCCTCGGCGTTCGTGGTGCTCATCCGCAGCTTGAACTCGAACCAGCGGCGGTAGTCGAGGAGCGCGGGGACTTGCTCGTCGGTGGCGCGCAGCTCGTCGAGGTGCGCGTCGACCCAGGCTCGGAACTCGCGGCGGCTGCCGTCGTCGAGGATCGACAGGCGGCGGACCATCTCGATCAGATCGGCGCGATCGGCGCGCGGCGTGACCTGGAACTGGTACTCGGTGGGGCCGAACCGGAGGCCGCGGAGGACACGGTTGATGCCCTTGACGGTCTCGTGGAGGTGGTGGACCTGACCCTGCAGGTGGCGCGCGAGCTCGCCCATGACGAGCGTGTCCATGAGCGCGACCGATCGCTCGGTGATCACCGAGCGTTGTTCGGCGATCGAGCGGTCGAGATCGGTGAGCACGCCGAGCAGGGGTTGGGCGCGGCGATCCTCGACGTGGTTGCGCACCCGGTCGTAGCCGAAGCCGAAGCGGGCGGCGTGGGTGAGGAAGCGGACGCCGCGCGAGCCATCGCCTTCGAGCTCGGCGGCGGCGAGGTCGGCGGCGCGGTCCTCGTCGGCCACGCGCTGGCGCAGGGTCTCGAGGCTGCGGAAGCTGTCACCGCGCAGGGTCACGCGCACATGATGTTCGAGGCCGGCGTCGTCGCGGTCGAACGGGTCGGCGCTGATCGCGGTCAGCGCGGCGCGCACCCGCTGGGTGGCCTCGACGAGCAGCGTGGTCAGATCGGCGGCGCGGGTCACGGCCGCGCGGTTGCGATCGGTGGCGCCTCGGGCCTCGGCCGCCGCGAAGGCCTGGGCGTCGACCCGGTCCTGCCACAGCGTCCGCGCCTGGTCGGCCCGCTGACGGAGCGCCGCGAGGCGCCGATCGAGCTCGTCGAGATCGACGCCGTCGACCCGAGCCCGCAGGGCGGCGCGCTCGGTGTCGAGCCCGTCGAGCTGAGCGGCGAGCGTGGCGGCGCGCCCATCGGCGTCTCCCCACGAAGAGGCGGCCAGGGCCGCGCGGTGCGCGGCCGAGCTCGCGTCGTGCCAGGCGCCGGTCAGCGCGGCACCGCCGACGGCGATGGCGCGCCCGAGCTTCTGGGCGCGATCCACGGCGAGTCGCGCGACGTCGACGCCATGCGCGGCATCGCGCTGCGCCTGCTCGGCCTCGGCGAGCGCGGCGCGGGCCGCCGCGAGCCGCGCCTGGTAGGCCCGTCGTCGCGCTTCGGTGCCGAGCCACCGCGGCTCATTCCGCTCGACACGATGGCCGAGGCCGCGCAACGTGACGTCGCCTGCGCGGGGGGCATCGACGCCGCCGTGCGCGGTGGATTGGATCAGCGCCGCGGCCAGCACCGCGCGCGCGACCTCGCTGGTGGGCGAGGTCGTCAGCGCGGCGGCGCACCAGGCGGGCAGCTGGGTCTCGGAGGTCGCGACGACGACCCGGACCCCGGGCGCGACCGAGGCGACCAGCGTACGGGCGCGGGCCTGATCCCTCGGCGCCACCACGATCGCGGCGAGCACCGCCTCGCCGGCCAGCGACTCGATGGCGGCGAGAGCGGCGGGGTCGGCATCGGTGGCAGGTTCCAGCAGCTCGTACAACGGCTGGCCCGCGAGAGCGGCATCGTCGAGCGCGCGGCGGGCGATCGCCAGCGACGCGAGTGGCGGCCCGGCTCCGTCGGCGGCTTCCAGCTCGGTGAGCTCGGCGGCGCGGGCGCGCTGTCGATCCGCCAGCGCGCTCGCCCGGACCCGCGCGTCGATCAGCGCCTGCTCTCGCTTCAGGCGCGCGACCTCGACCTCGGCCACCGCGTCGTGGGTGTCGGGTAGGGCCGCGATCGCAGCGGCACCCGGCGCGATTCGCTCCACGTCGTCGGCGAGCCGCGTCACGCTGGCGAGGTCTCCGGGCAGCTCTGCCACGGCGAGGATGGCGGCGCGCAGCTCGGTCGCCAGGAGCCGGCCGTCCTGGGCCAGCCGGTCGCGCGTCGACGCGGCGACGAGGTCGGCGCGATCACGCGTGCGCTGGCAGTCGTCGGCCGCGCCCCGGGCCCGCGCGACCTCGATGGACAGCGGTGCGCGCTGGGCCTCGAGCTCGCGCAGCGCGCCGAGCACGCCGGCCGCATCGTCGCGCTCGGCGCGGCGCAGCGCCTCGTCGGCGCCCTGGCTGCGCAGGCGCGCGCCCTCGGCTTCGAGGCGCAATCGCTCGGTCTCGCGGCCGTGCTCGGCGGCGGCCTCGGCTTCGCGCCGACTGGTCGCGACCGCCTCGTCCCGCTCGCGATGGCACGCGAGCCAACGATACCGAGCGGTCGCTTCGCGGGCGACCGCGACGTCGCGGACGCGGTCGGACAGACCGCCGCAGTAGGCGCGTTGGGCGTCGAGATCCCGCAGCGCGACCTCGAGGTCATCGATCGCGTGGAGCGTCTTCAGGATGTCCTCGAACACCGCGCCATCGGGCGTCGGCAGCAGGCGCTCGAACAGCGCGCCGAAGTCGCGCGCGCCAGCGACGATCTCGCGATACGCCTTGGCCATCCCCCAGAAGCGGACCGACTCCTCGTACTGCACCTCCGACCCGAACAGGCGGCGGGCCAGCTCCTTGCGGTAGCCGGCGAGCGGCGCATGGACGTGCGTGGCGCCGAGCTGTCGGCGCAAGCCGTCGCGATCGAGCGGGCGCTCGTCGCCGTCGAGGAAGGCGATCTCCGCCAGCGGTCGGCCCACCACGAACCCCCACTTGCCGACCCGGGCATCCATGGTCGTGGCCTCGGCACCGACGCCGAGGCTGAGCCGACGTCCGCTGTCGGGATCGATCAGCTCGATCGCGGCGTAGGCGATGGCGCCCGCGTCGTTGCGCGCGCCGCGCTCGAAGTCGTAGCGCAGCACCACGCCCTGCAGCGTGCGCCCTTCTTCGCGTCGGCCGCCGATCCGGGCCGCCGCGTTGAGCTCCAGCTCGCCTCCGGCGAGGACGAAGTGGACGGCGTCGAGGACGGTGGTCTTGCCGGAGCCGTTGTCGCCGAGCAGGAACAGGTGGCCGCCGTCGCGGATCTCGATCGTCTCGTCGACGAAGTTGTGAAAGTTCACCAGGCGGATGGAACGCAGCTGATACCCGGTCATGGCACGGCCTCCTCGCTCGCGGGCCCCGGCTCGTTGGTGCCGCCGAGCGCCCGTGCCAGCGCGGCGGGACCGAGGCGGCGGATGTCGTAGTGGTACAGCGCAGGCAAGGCCTCGTAGAGCACCTGGTCCTCGTGGCGGTCGTCGCCTGGCTCGCTGTCGTCGCGGCCGACGTCGCGGACGAAGCGATACCGCTCGAGCGTGGGCCAGAGTCCCCGCAGCAGTCGGCGGACCTCCTCGTCGGACGGCGCCGACGGACCGAGCTCCTCGGTCATCCGGGTCCGCGCGAACGCGAACAGCTCTCCGAACAGGAACCGCGGCGACTCGGGATCGTCACCCGCCAGGTTGTGCTCCTCGAGGAGCCGGCCGTGGAATTCGAGCAGGAGCAGGAACGCCAGGCAGTCGTCGCGCTTCGTCAGATCGAAGACGTCATGCTGGCGAGGCCGCAGCGCGCGATTGTGCCACCGCTCCTTGTACAAGCGTGCGGTGCGCGCATCGACGAACAGCTCCCAGCCATACAGCTCGTCGTAGAAGCGGACGAACTCGGCGCGATGGCGGCGCAGGTACTGGAACAGCTCGGCGTCGTCCTCGCGATAGAAGAACGGCGCTTCACCGAGGACGTTGAGGACCGCGGTCACCCGCGGCCCGTTCATCTTGTCGAAGTACGTCGCCATCACCGCCTCCTCGCGATCCAGTGGTCGGGCGCGGCCAGGCCGCAGGATGCGTCGCCGAGCTCCGCCTCGCCGGGCGCCTGCTCCAGCGCGAAACCGGCCTCGCGCAGCGCGCGGCCGCCGCCGAGATGGGCGACCCGCGCGACGTCGAGCCAGCGGCGCGGCGCGTCGGCGCCGTGCAGGGCGAGCGCCGACAGCAGGACTCGATCGCCGCCGTCGGTGATGGCGTCGAGCCACGCGCCGAGCGCGGCGCGCTTGCGCCCGGCCAGCTCGCGCACCGCCTCCAGGTTGTTGCGCTTGCGCACGAGGGGCCGCGCGGTCGTCGCCGGGGCGGCGCGGCTGTGGCTGCGCGGCATCGGTGGCGCGACCCGCTGCGCCGAGGTCGCCGGCCGGCGATCGATCCGCACGTGGGCGGCGGCGACCAGCGCGCGGGCGAGCTCGGCGAAGCGGGGATCGCGCGCGGGACCGGCGGCGACCGCACGGATCGCGGCGCGCAGATCGGCGAGCCGGGCGCTGCGCCGTTCCAGCTCGCGCAGGTGATGTTGCATCTTCCGCACCACCGCCCGCGCCGACTCGTCGATCCGCGTGCACAGCGCGGCGAGCATGCCCGTGCCGCCGAAGAACGCCGCCTGGGCCGCGGTCCGCTCGCCGGGCGGCACCACGGCGGCGGTCCGCAGGGCGCGCGGCGTCGCCGCCCGGTCCTCAATGACGATGGCGTGGCACTGGTCGAGGGCGCCCTGGTACCGGGGCGCGCTCAGCTCGCGCAGCCGGGCCGCCACGTCGGTGCGGAGCTCTTCGATCCGACGCAGGTACACCGCGACGTAGCGCTCGAGCCACGCCAGGATGGCGCGCAACGCCTCGAGGTCGTAGGGGCGCGACGCGAAGGCGAGCATCTCGCCGCGGAACGCGAGCAGCTCGGTGCCGACCTCGTCGATCGCATCGCCGATGGCCTCGATCAGGTACAGCACCCGGCGCGCCGCGTCGGGGCCGCACGATCCGGCGCGCCACTCGTCGAGCACCCGCCGGACCTCGCGCAGGTGGCCGAGGACATCCTCGAGGCGATCGCGGCTGTCGCCAGCGCGGCCGGCCAGCTTCGCGGCGAGGCGCGCCTCGAGCCACTCGAGCAGCGCGACCGCGTCCTCGGTGAGGCGGTAGCGGAAGCGCTCGCGCCGGTTGTCGCGGTAGCTGCGCAGCTTGTGGGCCTCGGTGATCCGGTCCAGGGCTCGCCACGCGACGAGCTGGTCGAGGTCTTGCGCGAACAGCGTGGCGTCGTATGCGCCGAGGCCGGCGATCGGCGGGAGCACGCGGGCGAACACGTCCTCGTGCAGCGGCTCGAGCTCGTGGTCGCGCCGGAACAGCAACAACCCGTAGAGGATCGTCAGGTACCACGGCGCGCGCTCGGCGGTCAGCGCGGCGGCGATGCGGCCGTCGAGGCCGCCGGCCAGCGCGGGCGCGCAGCCATCGGCGAACGCCGCCGCGCGCGCTCCCGGCTCGGCGCCGATCAGCCGTCGGGCCGCCGCGCTATCGTACGGGTCGTGGACCGCGCCGCGATCATCGACGCCCTCCGCCTCGCGGTCGCCGCGGCGCCGGGCGCGCGCGCGGCGCTCGACGCGATCCTCGATCGCCGGGAGCGCGACGGTCGCCTCCCCCTGTCCCTCACGCTCGACGCCGACGCTGATGCCGTCGCCGCGCTCCGCACCGTCTTCTCCGCCCGCGCCGTCACGTCGATCACGCCAGGGCGCGCCCGGCTGTCGCTGCGGCACGCCCCCGATCGTGGCGACCTCGTCGATCTCCTCTACGCTGCCGTCGGCCGCGCCCCGCGCGACCCGCGGGCCGAGCGCGCGCGTCGCCGCGACGACCTGGGCGCGGCCCTGGCGGCGCTGCCCGCGCCTCGCCACCTGGCCACCCGCGACTTCCTCGAAGCGGAGCGCGCCGCGGCGGCCGCCAGCTCGGGCGAGACCTGGCTGCTCGCCGAGCGAGACGGCGTGGCGCGCGCCGCCGTGGTCATCGCCGATGTCGCGGTCGCGCTCGACGCCGTGCTCGAGCTGCGGGCGCCGATCCGCACCGCGAACTTCGCCGCCCGCGTCCTCGGTGACAGCAAGGCCCTCGCGCCCGGGG
>JAYTAJ010000436.1:0-1738 GCA_043737575.1 Myxococcales bacterium
CTCCGGCAAGGGCAGGTGACCGAGATGGTCACTGGGCAGAAGCGCGAACGGCTCCAAGCTGTAATGGCCAGGCCCGGCCTGCGTCTGGAGGAGCGATGGAACACCAGCATCATGTCCACGATCGACCCGAGGCACGCGACGGCGCTGCCCGGTCGACCGACCCGGTGTGCGGGATGAAGGTCAAGCCGACCACGGCGCATCGGACGATCCACGAGGGACACGAGGTCCTGTTTTGCAGCGCGGGGTGCAAGGCGAAGTTCGAGGCCGATCCGGCGCGCTACACGAAGGCCGCCGAGGGACCTCCGGCCCCGCCGCCCGCCGAGAAGGAAGGCGCGATCTATACGTGCCCGATGCACCCGGAGGTGCGGGCCGACCGGCCCGGCAGCTGCCCGATCTGCGGCATGGCCCTCGAGCCGCTGATGATGACGGCGGAGCCGGCGCCGGATCACGAGCTACGCGACATGACGCGGCGGTTCTGGATCGCGGTCGCGTTCGCGGCCCCGCTGTTCGCGATGGTCATGATCGACATGCTCGCTGGCCACGCGATCTCGGACGCGGTTGGCGGGCGGACGCGCGCGTTCGCCGAGCTCGTCCTCGCGAGCCCGGTCTGTCTGTGGGCGGCGTGGCCCTTCTACGTGCGGGCGGCGCAGTCGATCGCGCGCCGACGCTTGAACATGTTCACGCTGATCGGCCTCGGGGTCAGCGTCGCGTACGGCTACAGCGTCGTGGCGGCGATCGCGCCGCAAGTCTTCCCCGTGGGCTTTCGCGAGCACGGCGAGGTGGGCACGTACTTCGAGGCGGCTGCCGTGATCGTCGCGCTGATCCTCCTGGGTCAGGTGCTCGAGCTGCGCGCCCGGAGCCAGACGAGCTCGGCGATCCGCAAGCTGCTCGGCCTGGCGCCATCATCGGCGCGGCGGCTCGACGCCGACGGTACCGAGCACGACGCCCCGCTCGATCAGGTCCAGGTCGGCGACCGGCTCCGGGTCCGTCCCGGCGAGAAGGTGCCGGTCGACGGCGCGGTGCTCGAGGGTCGGTCGGCGATCGACGAGGCGATGGTGACGGGCGAGGCCATCCCGGTCGAGAAGCAGCCGGGGGATCGCGTGATCGGCGGGACGATCAACGGCACGGGCGCCCTGGTCATGCGCGCCGAGAAGGTCGGCGCCGAGACCCTGCTGTCGCGGATCGTCGCGATGGTCGCGGAGGCACAGCGGAGTCGCGCGCCGATCCAGCGGCTCGTCGACGTCGTGGCCGCCTGGTTCGTCCCGATCGTCATCGCGATCGCGGCGGCGACGTTCGTGGTCTGGTCGCTGGTGGGGCCGGAGCCGCGGCTGGCGCACGGGCTGGTCAACGCCGTGGCGGTGTTGATCATCGCGTGTCCGTGCGCGCTCGGCCTGGCGACGCCGATGTCGATCATGGTGGCGACCGGCCGCGGCGCCACGATGGGCGTCCTGTTCCGCAACGCCGAGGCGATCGAGGTGATGCGCAAGGTCGACACGCTGGTGGTCGACAAGACCGGCACGCTGACCGAAGGCAAGCCGCGGCTGACCGGCGTGACGGCGGCGGCCGGCGTCGACGAGGCAGCGCTGTTGAGGCTGACCGCGAGCCTGGAGCGCGGCAGCGAGCACCCGCTGGCGGCGGCCATCGTCGCGGGCGCGAACGAGCGAGGCGTCGCCATGGAGGATGCGAAAGACTTCGCGTCGATCACCGGCCAGGGCGTGCGCGGCACGGTCGGCGGCCG
>JAYTAJ010000437.1:0-1737 GCA_043737575.1 Myxococcales bacterium
CCCGCAGATGATCGTAGAGCTCGTTGCGCGCGATCGAGAACAGGTAGGTGCGAAACGACGAGCGGCCGGCGAACTGCTCGCGGGCTCGCACCACCGCGAGCAGGGTGGCCTGGGTCAGATCGCCGGGGTCGCTGCACTTGGTCGCGAAGAACCGATACAGCGCGTCGAAGTGGCGCGCGAACAGCGCCTCGCCCGCACCCTGATCGCCACCGCGCCAACGCGCGACCAGCTCGTCGTCGGGATCCATGGGCGCGACGCTAGCACCCTGGGCGCCGACGCGACTGGCCGCGGCGATCACGGCGTACCGCGGTGGAGCAGGAAGCCGGGCCGGCTGGCCGTGATCAGATCGCGCGCGCCGTCGGAGTTGAAGTCGCCGAACGCGGTGTCGTTGAAGACCGTGCCGGTCGGCAGCTGCAAGAGCCCGTAGGCCGGGATCAGGTTGCCGTTGCCGACGCCGAACACCACCGACAGCTCGTCGTCGGCCGGATCGGTGTAGTGCGGCGCGGCGACGTCGAGCGCGCCATTGCCGTCGTGGTCGCCGAGGCGCAGCCGATAGGTCCACGCGTAGGTCTGCACCTCGGGCAGCTTCGCGAACGTGCAGTTGCCGTTCGAGCGCCCGGTCACCAGCCGCGACCACTCGGCCGACACCACCACGTCGTCGACGGCGTCGGCGTTCATCCGGCCCGACACGATCGCGAGCGGCGCGCTGAAGAACGGGATCGGCACCGTCGGGATGAACGGGAACGGGGACAGCGCCAGCATGCCGAGGTTGCCGCCGAAGTTGCGGCGGGCGTGGAGCTCGGTCGCGGCACCGCTGGAGTTCAGATACATCACGTCGGTCTCGCCGTTGCCGTCACAGTCGCCGACCGCGAGGTCACGCGCGGTACCGACCGGGTAGCTGACCGGGGCGCCGAAAGCACCGGCGAAGAAGACCTGGAGCGTGTTGGCGTTGTCGTTGAGCACGACCAGATCGTCGCGGGCGTCGCCGTCGATGCGCGCCGCCAGGACGCGGATCGGACCGTCGGCGGTCGGGAAGAACACCGCCGGCGCGAAGCTGGCGCCGACCGTGTGCAGGCGCACCACCAGCCGATCGTTCGCGAAGTCCACCGCCGCCACGTCGGGCTCGCCGTCGCCGTCGAAGTCGCCGGCCGCGACGTCGCGGAACAGCGGACCGCCGGGCGGCTGGTACGACGACCACACCCCGAAGCCCGCGGCGGCGCGGAGCCGGACGTAGAGGCGCGTCGCGTCGACGCCGACCACGTCGCGCAGGGCGTCGCCGTTGATATCGACCGCGAGCACGGTCGCGAGCGGGCTCGCGGTCTCCAGCACCGTCGTCGGCGGCGCCGCGCACAGCTCGGCGATCTGCGCGACGCCGTCGTTGCAACCGAGGAGGGCCTCGGTCACGCCGAGCGCCGGCTCATCGGGATCGACGCACGCGAGCGTGCTGGTGAGGGTCGCAGCCGTGAGGTACAGCCGGATCGAGAGGCAGGTGGACATCGTCAGCTCCTTGCGCAGAGAGACTGGCGAAGCGCCCGAGCGTTTCGGCGCCGGCGTCGGCGCAGGCGCGCCGCGATCCACGCTACGATGCCGCGCTCGCCGACATGCGCTCCGCTGTATCGATCGCCGTCGTGCTGATCGCCGCCCTCGCCGGCTGCGACGACGCCACCGATCGGCCGACCGACTGGGCCTACGTCCACGCCGCGCTGCTCGAGCCGAGCTGCGCGACCGCGGGCTGCC
>JAYTAJ010000438.1:0-1737 GCA_043737575.1 Myxococcales bacterium
CCGCGCTCGAGGCGCTGCGCCAGGGTCTCGCCGTCGATGTACTCCATCGCGAAGAACAGGTGACCGAGATCCTCGCCGATGAAGTACAGGTGGCCGACGTTGGGGTGGTTGAGCCGGGCCTGGGCCCGGGCCTCGCGCACCAGCCGCTCGCGGCGCGACGCGTCGCGCGCGACCCCGGCCGGCAACAGCTTCAGCGCGACCGGGCGATCGAGCGCGAGATCGGTGGCGAGGTAGACCTCGCCCATCCCGCCCTGACCGAGCGGCCGCACGATCTCGAAGTGGGCGAGGCGGCTGCCGACGCCGATCGCGGCGGAGCCGGGCGCGCCGACGACGCGATGGCCGGGTGCGGTCGCCGTCGTCTCGACGGTCGGTGGCGCCTCCTGCGTCGCGTCCAGCTCGACCGGCACGCGGGCATTCTACGCGATCGCGCGGTCAGCGGACGGCGGTCGGACGCGCCAGCGCGCGCATCACCGCGATCTGCAGCTCCTCGAAGGCCGGCGGGTTGCCGGCCAGCTCGTCGGCGCCCGCGGCGCGCGCGTGATCGCGCAGGCGCTTGGTCGAGGCGAGGGCGATCACCGGCACCGGCGTCGCGAGGGTCCGGGCCCGGCGCACCGTCGCGATCGCGCCCTCGGGATCGCCGTCGACGTCGATCACCGCGAGGTCGACCTCGTCGGTGATGAGGGTCTCGGCGACCAAGGCGTCGTTGGCCTGCAGCAGCTCGGCCGAGGTGACGATCGACTTCACCATCCGCGTGAGCGACGTGCGATCCTTGCCGTCGGTCGCGAGGATCAAGATCTGAATGCCGTGGAAGCCGGCGACCAGGTGATCGATGAACTCGCCGAGCTGCGCGGTGATGTCGGTGAACTCGACGCCGACGCCGGGCGGACCGTCGGGGCTGCTCGGCTCGCGCTGCCACGCGACGACGCCGGCCAGCGTGACCTCGCCCGCGCCCGGCACCCGGAACGCGACGTCGAGCGGCGTGCCCGGCTCGAGTGGATGCTGGGTCTCGACGAAGATCCCGCCGCGCGACAGGTTGAGCGAGTACGCGATCAGGAACGACGACGGCGATCGGAACTCGACGGCGACCGCCAGCGGCGCGCCCGGTTGCTCGCGATCGATCATCGCCGCCGATTGTGTACCGATCGCGCAGCGCGTGGTAGCTCGCTGGTGGTGGATCCGGTTCGCCGCGCGGCCCTCGAGCTCCAGCAGCCGCTGCTGCTCGCGGCGGCCGATCGCTTCGCCGGCCTCGCGCGGGTGACCGGGCTCGGCCACGCGCTGCGGGCCGGGTGCGATCGGGTGCTGGCGGCGGGCGCCGATCCCGCGCGGCTCACCGGGCTCGCGGCGTGGCGGCGCGTGCTCGCCGGGTTCGACGCGATGGATCGACAGGCGCAGACCGTCGAGGTCGCGCGCGGCATGCGGCTGGTGCAGACCCTGGTCGGCGCGCCGACCGCGGCCGTGGTCGCGCAGGTCGAGCACGCACGCGCGATCCAAGCCGCGAAACCGTCGCCGTCGCCGTCACCGAAGGCGAAGCCGATCGCCGCCGCCGCCCTCGTCGCGGACGATCCCCTCGGCGCGCCGACCACGTCGGTGAAGGGCATCGGCCCCGCCCTCGGCGCCGCGCTGGCCGAGCGCGGCCTCTCCACCGTCGAGGATCTGCTGTGGCTGGTGCCGCGGCGCTGGCTCGACGCGCGCGAGGTCGCGCCGCTGGCCGACGCCCTCGCGACCGCGGAGGACGGC
>JAYTAJ010000439.1:0-1736 GCA_043737575.1 Myxococcales bacterium
CTTTCGGCGCTCGCCACCGCGCCGACGATCAGGACCCCGTCGGGTTCACCCCGTCGACGCGACCGTCATTTCAAGACGGATCTGGGCTGCCATCTACAATCGTGAACAATCGCCATTTCGGGTCGCGCAGTTCGCTTGTGCGCAATGCAGAGTGGATAGATTCGTCGGAGATGAGAGAACCTGGCGCCGGCGCGCGCACCGCAAGGCCGGCCAGCCGGTCATGTGAGCGGCCCGCGCGCGCGTCCATTGTTGAGCTGGTTGCGTGCGCACGCCGCCGGTCAACGCGCGCGAAGCGTCCAGGCCCGGCGCTGGTCGCTCCACTCGAGCAAGGTCACCACCGACTCGAAGAGCCAGCGCTCGGTCGTTGGCTCGCGGCCATCGACAGCCTCAAGCGCGAGCAACTGCTGCTGGAGATCAGGCGCGAGGTTGATCAGCGCGATCACCTGCGAGAGCCGGTTGCGGGACAGGCCGAGGATGCCGGCGGCGTGACTGGCGCTGGGCCAGCGGCCGGCGGCCAGCCCAGCCTCAATGTGGTGTGCGAGCGCGAGCATCCGGGCGACGCGTGCGGGTTGGCGGTCGGAGCTGCGATTGGGACGCGCATGACGCCGCTCGACGCACGTAACCAGGACGACGGCCGGCAGGTCACGCGGCTGCATCGGAGTCCTCCGCGACCCCTGTTGCGTCTCCGCCTCGGCCATCGACGAGCTCGATACGCACGACGCCGTCCGCGGCGAGCTCGACCCGCGAGATCAACGTGCGGATCAGACGGCCACGGTTCTCGAAGGTCAGCCGCGGCCACACGTCGTCGAGGGTCGCGAGCATCGCGCGCGCATCTGTCAGGCGACCAGCCGCAGCTGCGGCCTCGGCGATCCGCTGGTCGAGATCGCCCTGCCGCTGCTCAGCGACGCGCTGGCGCGCGTCCAGTTCGGATACCCGACGCCCGATGGCGCGCTCGGCGCCGGGGTCGCAGACGGCGAGCCGGGCTACGAGCGCCTTGGCCTCGTCGCCGGCAGCCCGCGCCTGAGCGCTTTCGACCGCGCGCTGGGCAACGAGGCGCGCCTGTTGCTCGCCGAGGCGCTCGCCCGCGGCCTCGAAGGCTGCCTGCTGGGTCGCGGGATCGATCGCGAGGCGCCGCAGTTCGAGCTCGACGGCATGCTCGATGCGATCGGCGGCGACGCTGGGAGCGGCGCACGCTGTCTTGCCCGCGCGGTCGCGGGTGGCGCAGCGGTAGTAGCGATACACGCGATCGCCGTGCCGCGACGGGGCCGGGGTCATGGCGGCGCCGCAGGCGGCGCAGCGCAGGATACCGCGCAGCAGGTACCGCGGGTTGCGGGCACGCCGGAGGCCGTTGGTCCGGTTGCGCTCGATCGTCGCCTGCACCTGCTTCCACTGTGCGAGCGGGATCAGTTCTTGGTGTTCGCCGTCGCGCAGCTCGTCGCCGCACATCAGGCACCCACCGTAGACGGGGTTCCGCAGCAGGCGGAGGACGTCGTTCTTGGTCCACGGGCGGGTGCGCACGACGGCGGCACTCCAACTGGCGCAGGCGCGATGCGCGATCTGGCTGAGCCGTTCGGCGACGGCGACGGCGGACTCGAGCTCGCGGTACAGCGCGAACACCTCACGCGCGAGCGGCGCAGTGGCCTCGTCGACGAAGAGCTGCTTGTGCTCCACGCGGTAGCCGAGCGGGACCACACCACCGGTCCACTTGCCACGCCGCCGCGCGGCGCGGATCTTGT
>JAYTAJ010000440.1:0-4129 GCA_043737575.1 Myxococcales bacterium
GGGCACCGGCAAGAGCGTCCTCGCGCGGCGCATCCACGCGCTCGGCGCGCGCGCGGCGGGTCCATTCGTCGACGTGAACTGCGCCACCCTCCAGCGCGAGTTCGTCGAGAGCGAGCTCTTCGGCCACGAGCGGGGCGCCTTCACGGGCGCCCACGCGTCGAAGCCCGGCCTCCTCGATGCAGCGAACGGCGGCACGCTCTTCCTCGACGAGATCGGGGACATCGACCTCCAGGTCCAGCCGAAGGTGCTGAAGGTCCTCGAGGAGAAGCGCTTCCGCCGCGTCGGCGACGTCCGCGAGCGCGAGGTCTCGATCCGGCTGGTGGCCGCGACTCACCACGATATCGGCGCGCTCGTCAACAGCGCCAAGTTCCGCCGCGATCTCTACTTCCGGGTCGGCACCTTTCCGCTGATGGTCCCGCCGCTGCGCGAGCGCCGTGAAGATCTGCCGCAGCTCGCGTATCAGTTCGTGAGCCGCATCGGCGCCGAGCTGGGCCGCCCCAGCGTCCGGCTGACCGAGGCGGCGTGCGCCGCGCTGTGCCGTCACAGCTGGCCCGGGAACGTGCGCGAGCTGAAGAACTTGCTCGAGCGCGCGATCCTCTTGTGCGACAGCGATCAGATCGGCGTGCCCGAGCTGCGCTTCCGTCCCGACGCGATCTCGACGTCGAGCTCGTCGAACGACGGGACGCTGGCGCAGGTCGAGCGCCGCCACATCGAGGCCGTGCTCGAGGAAGAGCACGGCAACGTCGAGCGCGCCGCGACCCGGCTCGGCATCCCTCGCAGCTCGCTGTACAGCAAGCTCGTGAAGATCGGCTTCAGCCGCCGGCCGCGATCGGCGAACGTCGGATCGTGATCGAGGCCTCGACCCCCGAGGCCTGATGCGTCAGCGCGATCTCGCCGCCGTGGGCGCGCGCGATCCGCACCGCGATCGCGGTCTCCAGCCCGGTCTCGCCGCGCTCGCGCCGCGCCAGCGGGCTGGCCAGCGCGGCGGTCAGCTCGCTCGTCACCGCCGCGGTCAGCCGGAACCCGACGTGGAGACCATCGGACCACGACGCCACGTGGACCTGTTCGCCCGGCCGAACCCGGCGCGCGAGGTGAGCGACCAGGTGGGTGACCGCCATCGCGACGGCGCGCTCGTCGCCCTGGGCGTCGCCCCAGTCGGGCCCCGGCGACACCGTGTAGGCGTGCCCAAGCTTGCGCGCGCGCAGCTCGGTGTCGAGGCAGTCGAGGATCCCGGCGAGGCGGAGCCGACCCGTGCCCGCGATCGGGGGCTCGATGTATTCCTCGATGTGCCGAACCAGGTGGAGGAGCCGGTCCCTCACCTGCTCGAGCACGACCTTCGTCTCTCGGCTCATCGAATCTTCGATGTCGATCAGCTGGAGCCCTTGAACCACATTGCCGAGATCGTGAACCAACGTGGGCCCCACGGTGTTCAGGCTCAGCGCGCAGAGATCCGGTTCGTCCGAGTTGTTCGTCATCTGCAACACCGAGTGAACAAGCTGAAGCATGCGAACGCAAACGAAACCGCGCGCTGTCGTCGCCGATCCGGGAGCCCGGTGCCCCGACCCCGGGGCCGGCTCGTCGACGAGCCCGCGCCATCGGATCCTCGTCGTCGACGATGACCGGATCGTCGCGCTCACCGTCGAGCTGATCCTGGCCCCGGCGTACGACGTGACGATCGCCAGCGGCGTGACCGAGGCGCTCGATCAGCTCCAGGCCAGCTCGTTCGACCTGATCTTGTGTGACGTGGTGATGCCTCAACGCGGCGGGCTCGCGCTCTACGACGAGCTGGCGCGGACCTCGTACGCGGGACCGATCATCTTCATGTCCGGCGGATCGCTGCCAGCGCGGACGCAGGCCTTGCTGCAGTCGATCGGCGCGCCGATGCTCGCCAAGCCGTTCTTCGTGGTCGACCTCGAGGCGCTGGTCGCGGGGCAGCTCCTCCGCGCGATGGGATCCGAGGGCTGGTGACTTCGCTTCGGTTGCGTCGTGGCGATGCGATCGCTTACGTTCCGCCGATGTCTCGCAAGGTCCGCTATCACTTCGCCGCGCCCCTGGTCGTGACCCTCGCGGTCGCGCCCGCGTGCGTCGTCGGCTCGGCGCCGAAACCGGCTCCGACCACCACCGACGACCAGGGCTTCGTGCACACCAACCCGCCCCGCCCGGCGCACAAGCCGGTCGGCCCCGACGAGGCGCCGGGGCCGAGCGTGCCGCCCGACACCGCGCAGGAGGCCCAGCAGGCGCCGCCCGCGCCGCTCGGCGCGTGGACGATCTTCCAGAACCAGCAGGACAAGCAGTGCTACGCGCAGGTCAAGGTCGACTGTCCGCCCAAGGGCCCGACCTGCAACCCGCCGCCGCCGCAGGCGATGGACGCGTGCCCGACCGGCATGGCGATGGATCGTCCGATCCAGCTCTACGAGGCGAGCCCGGGCGTGTGCTTCCTGCAGCCGCCGATCCCGCCGTGCCCGAAGAACGCCAAGTGCAAGGCGCCGCCGCCGCAGAAGACCGACTGCCCGTCGTGACCGCGGCGTCGGAGCGAGTCCGCATCGAGTGGCGCAACCGCATCGCCGCCGAGTACGGCTCGGCCGCGCTGACCCAGCACTTCGTGCTGTGGCTGATCCAGATCGGCGCCAGCCCCGATCTGATCGACGACGGCCTCGCGATCGTCGCCGACGAGCTGGCGCACTCGCAGCTGTCGGCCGCGGTCTACGTCGAGGCCGGCGGCACCGCGCCGCCCGCCCTCGATCGCCGCGCCCTCGCCCTGCCGCGCCGCGACGGCGTGACGCTCGAGCAGGACGTCGTCACCGCCGCGCTGCAGGTGTTCTGCCTCAACGAGACCGTCGCGGTGCCGCTGTTCGCGCACCTGCGCGCGACGACCACGGTCGAGGTCGCGCGGACCGCGCTCGATCGGGTGCTGCGCGACGAGGTCCGCCACCGCGACTTCGGCTGGGCCTGCCTCGACTGGCTCGCGACCACGCCGCTCGCCGAGCTGTCGCGCGCGGTCGCCGACGCCGAGCTGCCGCAGCTGTTCGGCGCGCTGGTCGACAACTACGGCGACGCCCCCGACGCGCCTACCGAGATCACCGACGACGATCGCGCCTGGGGCCTGGCGCCGCCCGGCGACTATGCGCGCATCCTCGCCGCGACCGTCGAGCGCGACTTCGTGCCGCGGTTCGCGGCGCGCGGCATCGACTGCGCCCCCGCCTGGCAGCGTAGGATGCGCGCGCCATGAAGATCCTCATCACCGGCGCCGGCGGCCAGATCGGCGCCGACCTCATCACCGCGTTCGTCGCCGACGGACATCAGGTGATCGCGACCGATCTGAAGCCGCGCGCCACCACCGCCGACGTCACCTGGCGCGCCCTCGACGTCGTCGACGCCGCCCAGGTCGATCGGGTCATCGCCGAGGACCGCCCGACGATCGTCTATCACCTCGCCGCGATCCTGTCGGCGACCGGCGAGAAGAACCCTGCCCTCGCCTACGCGGTCAACCAGACCGGCACCTGGAACGTCCTCGAGGCCTGCCGCAGCCGCGGCGTCCGCCAGCTGATGTTCACGTCGTCGATCGCGGTCTACGGCCCCGGCCTGCCCGACCCGACGCCCGACGACGTCGCGCTGCATCCCGCGACCATGTACGGCGTCACCAAGGCCAGCGGCGAGCTGCTCTGCGAGTACTACCGCAAGCGCTACGACCTCGACTGCCGCGGCGTCCGCTTCCCTGGCCTCATCAGCGCCAGCCTCCCCGGCGGCGGCTCCACCGACTACGCGCTGTTCATGTACGTCGACGGCGTGCGCCGCGGCGCCTACCAGGCGTTCGCGCGGCCCGACACCCGGGTGCCGCTGATGTACATGCCCGACGGCGTGCGGGCGCTGCTCGAGCTGGCCGCCGCGCCGCGCGAACAGCTCACGCGATCGATCTACAACATCGCCGCGTTCTCGCCGCGCGCCGATCAGATCGCCGCGTCGGTGGCGCGGGCGGTGCCGGGCGTCGCGATCACCTACCAGCCCGATCCGCTACGCCAGGGCATCCTCGACTCGTGGCCGCGCGCCCTCGACGACTCGATCGCGCAGCGCGACTGGGGCTGGCGCGCGCGCTACGACCTCGACGCCATGACCGACGACCTCGTCCCGA
>JAYTAJ010000441.1:0-4129 GCA_043737575.1 Myxococcales bacterium
CCGACGCTCGACGATCGCCTCGCGCTGTTGCCCCACGCGATCGCGATCACCGACGCGCTCGCCTACGCTCACAACGCGGGCGTGATCCACCGCGATCTCAAGCCGGCCAACGTCCAGATCGGCGACTACGGCGAGACCCTCGTGATCGACTGGGGGCTCGCGGTCGATCTCGACGCGCCCGAGCAGGACGCCGCGCCGACCGGCGAGGGCCGCGACTCCGCCGACGGTCGCCTGACCTCGGTCGGCAGCGTGATCGGCACGCCCGCGTACATGCCGCCCGAGCAGGCCCGCGGCGAGCGGGTCGACGCCCGCGCCGACGTGTTCGCCCTCGGCGCCGTCCTCTACCACGTCATCGCGGGCGTCCATCCCTATGCGGACGAGATCGACGGGCTGGCGTCGACCGACGATCCGGTCTGGGTCCGCGTGATCGAGCGCGCGCCGCGGCCGCTGGCGTCGCTCGCGCCCGACGCGCCACCCGAGCTGGTCGCGATCGTCGAGCGCGCGATGGCGCGCGCGCCCGCGGATCGCTTTCCGACCGCGACCGCGCTGGGCGCCGCGCTGGCCGGCTTCGTCACCCACCACCAGTCGCATCGGCTCGCCGCTGCGGCGCTGCGCCGCGACGGTCAGCTGGCGGTGCGGTTGCGCGCGGTCGCGCCCGACGACGCCGCCGCGGTCGCGCAGATCTACCGCGAGGCCGACGTCGTGCGGTTCGGCTTCGATCAGGCGCTGGTCGCGTGGCCCGACAATCCGCTCGCGCGGGCCGGCCTCGCCGGGCTGTGCGCGCGGCTGTTCGACTTCGAGTGCGCGGTCGGCAACCTCGCGGGCGCCGCGGCGCTGGCGTCGGAGCTGCCGCCCGATCCCGATCGCACGCAGCGCCTGGCCGCGCTCCACGACGCCCGGGCGCGGCGCGCCGCCGAGGCCGCCGCCTTCGCCCATGCCCACGATCGATCGATCGGCGGCCGCGAGCGCCTGATCGTCCTCGGCGTGCTCGGCGCGATGCTCGGGTACTACCTCATCGAGGCCTTCACCTCGCACCGCGACCTGACCGACGTCGGCGCCGGCCGCCGCATCTTCTACAACTCGCTGGTGGTGAGCGGGCCCGTCGTCGGCCTGCTGTGGCTGTGGCGCCGCCGCCTGTTCGCGAACGACTTCGCGCGGCGCGCCGCGACGCTGCTCCTGGTGCTGATGGTCGCGACCGTCTCGCACCGCGCGATGGCGATGGTGCTGGAGCAACCCGCGGGTCACACCTTCACGCTCGATCTGCTGCTGATGGCGGTCGCGCTGATCGGCTTCGGCGGCCGCGCGACGCTCGCGCTCGGCGTCGGCGCGCTGATCGTGGCGTGGATCTGCGCGGCGGTCCCGGGCAGCGCCGTCTTCCTCTACAACGGCACGATCGTCGGCTACGCGGGGCTCCTGGCGTGGAGCTGGACCCGAGTGACGCCGCGGCGTCCGTAGCCGCGCGGCTACTTGCCCGTGCGCAGCAGCGCGATCGCGCGATCGAGCACCTCGTCCTGGCCGGCGCGGATGCCCTTGAGCGTGGGTTCGACGCGCACGTCGGGCTGCAACCCGACCCGCTGCAGCTGGCGGCCGTCGGCGTGGCGGACGTCGTGGCCGGTGAACATCCAGGTCACGCCGCCGGGCAGCTGCATCGTGGTGACGTCGCCGTTGGCGCCCGCGGTCGGCGTGCCGACGAACCGCGTGCCGTTCGCCGCGTTGAAGAACAGGCCGGTGTGCTCGGCCTGGCTCTGGGTGCGATCGTCGATCAGCATCACGGTCTTGCCCTGGTAGATCCACTCGGTCGTCGTCGGCAGTGGCTGGTAGAACTCGATCGTCTGCAGGTTGGTTCCTCCCGTCGACGGATCGACGTAGCGCCGGTGGAACAGCGCGCCGTTGCGCGCGCGTCGGGTGTTGAGGCGCGGCGCGATCGACCACGCGGTGCCCTGGGGATAGCCGCGCATGTCGAAGATGATCGCCTTGGTGGTCTTCAACGCCTCGAACATCGGCGCCACCTGCGCGACCGTCAGCTCGGCGAGCACGACGTAGCCGAGGTCGGTGCCGATCAGGCGATACGGTGGCGTGGTCGGCGGCGGTCGCGGCGTCCTGGTCTCGGCGCGCGCGATCGTCAGCTCCTTGGTCTTGCCCTTGGCGTCGCGGACCGACAGCACCGCGTTACCGGGCGGACCCGACAGCGCGTACCGCAGCACGTTGCGGTAGCGGGTCGCCTCGGTCGACGCCGACGTGTACGTCAGGAGCCGCGCGATCCGCGTCGCCATCGCCTCGCCATCGATCGCGAGGATGACGTCGCCGACCGCGAGGCCGGCGCTGATCGCGGCCGGCGCATGGATGCGCGTCACCACCGCCTGCTGCTCGATCCAGCGCAGGTCGAGATCGAGCAGCGCCTGGCCCCAGACCTTGGTGATCGCGTCGAGGCCCCACACGCCGGTGTGGCCGTCGGGGACGCGGGTGCCGAGCTCGAGCAGCGCCCGGGCGTAGGCGTCGGCGGTCGTGGCGCTCTCGAATCGCGGCACGAACTCGGGGAGGACCGCGTCCCAGTCGCCGATCAGCGGCAGGTATGGATAGAACTCGTCGATCACGGTCCACACCTTGTAGAGCGCGAGCAGGCGGTACTCGACCGCGGGCTCGGTCATCGCCGCGTAGGGCTCGTCGGCGACGAAGCGCGGCAGCGCGAGTGCGGCGGCCCGCGCGGTGCGCGGCTTGATCGGCCCGGTCTTGCGCGCGAGCGCGAGCGCCTTCTTCAGGCCGTCCTGCTTCGCCGCGACCGTGACGTCGGCGCCGAACCCGGCCTCGCTCCACTCGGTGGTGCGCACCGACGCGACGTGGCCGCCCGGCAGCTCGACGACGGCCCAGTCGCCGTGGGTGTAGCGGGCCTGGCCCTGGGCGACGACGAAGCCGTGGCCACTCTGCTGCAACGTCCACGGCCCGGCGTCGAGCGCGACCCGATCGTTGACGAGCAGCACGACGCGGACGTCGGGGCTGGGGCGCTTGGCCGCCGGGTCGGTGCGGTAGGTCGCGCCGATCGTCGTCTTCGCGTAGGTCGAGTAGCCGCCCGACGACATCATCTTGCCCTGCGGCGCGTAGCCGTCATGGACGATCGCGCGCATCGACGGACCGACGCTGCCCGGCGGCAACAACAGCGGCGCCCACGACTCGAGCCGCCACCCCAGCCACATCGGCTCGGCCTTGGCGAAGCGCAGATCGATCACGATCGCCTTCACGCCGTCGAACGCCAGCGGCACCGCGTCGAGCGCCGCCTCGACCTCGGGGCCGCCGAGGTCCTCGATCGCCGGTAGGTCGATCACGAGCACGCCCTTGTCGAGGCGCGTGATCGTGACCGGCGACGCCGCCGACGCCGACGCCGCCGCCATCGTCGGTGGCGGCGCGGGCCGGGTGACGCGGCTGACCGGATCCTTCAGCGTCGCGAGCATCTCGTCGACGACCTTGGCGAAGTCGTCGTCGGTGGCGGCGGCGCGTGCCTTGGGGATCGCGGCGATCAGCGGCGCGTCCCAGTCGACGGTGCGCGTGGTCATGTACGGATGGAAGAACTTCGCCTTGCCCCAGACCTTGCCGAGCGCGACCAGGCGATCGGTCTTCGGATCGGCGGCGTGCGCGGTGGCGGTGGTGCAGAGCAGCGCGAGGGCGACGAGGGCGGCGCGACACATGCGGCGAGGATACGCTGCAGGCTGGTGGTTCGCGGGGCTTGGGGGAGGGGGAGGGAGGCGGAGAGCGCTATGGATATGACGCGCTGGTGGAGTGGCGCGAGGCGAGGGAGGATCGGGGGAGGCGAGGGACGAGGCGCGCCACACCACAGCGCTTGAACTTGCGGACGCAAGTTCACATATCCACAGCCCGGGTTTGATCCGTGATCGTTGATCTCTTCTCCGGATCCGGAGGAGGCGAAGGCGCGGTTTCTCGTCGAGGCGGCAGGCACGCTCGATCTGAATGCGAGACCCACGGGGGTCGCGCTCACGCCGACGCCCGCATCTCCCCTCGCTGCCACCGCTCGCGCCGCGCTCTGCTCGCTCGGCTTCAAGCCGACCGAGGCCGCCACCGCCGTCGCCCACGCCATGACCCACGTGAGCACCCACGCGCCGCTCGACGATCTGATCCG
>JAYTAJ010000442.1:0-4128 GCA_043737575.1 Myxococcales bacterium
TTGCTGGGTCGGCGCCGCGGCGGGATCGGCGGCGGCTCCTTGCGCGGCGCGCCGCCGCCGCGATCGATGCCGAGGTCGTAGCGCATCCCGCCCGGCAGCTCGTCGTCGATCACGGTCGCGAACTTGCGCTCGAGATCGGCGACGCGGCGCTCGTTCTTCGTGACCTTCTCGCGCAGCTGCGCGGTCGCGGCCGCGGCCTCGCGCAGCGCCTCGGCGGTCGGCGCCACCGACTCGACGATGAGCCCAGCCATCGTGCCCGACAGCCGCTGGTACGCCGCCGCGAGCCGGCGCAGCGCCGCGACCTTGCCCGCGGGCGCGCCCGGCACCGCACGGACCGCGTCGACGTGGGCGGTGCGCGCGCTGTCGAGCGCATCGTACAGCGGCGCGATGCCGGCTTCGTCGAGGGCGCGGACGTCGAACAGCTCGCGCGCCGCGAGCCCAGCATCGGCGCCATCGGCCGAGGCGAAGGCTCGGCTCCCGGAGACATCGTCACCTCGGTCCTGCGGACCTCGGTTTCCGCTGGCCACCTGATGCGCGTGATCGATCGCGCGCGTGTACAGCTTGCGATCGATCGAGCCGGCCGCCGGTCGCGCCAGCGCGCGCCGCCGCGCCGCCTCGAGCAGCTGCTGGACGTCGGGCGCCGGCACCTCGGGCGGCGGCTCGACCGCGCGCATGAACGGCACCGTCGGCTGATCGATGAAGCGCGACGGGCTGGCGTCGCCGCGGTGCTTGGTCGTGCGCTCGGCCTCGGCCCGCACCAGCTCGCCCTCGACCGATCGCAGCCGCTCGGCGAGCACGCCGCCGACCGCGGTCTCGGCGGTGACCAGGGCCCGCGCGATCGCGGCCTCGACCAGCCCGGCCAGGCCGCTGTCCTCGGCGCGCAGCTCGCCGATCACCTGATCGGCCGAGCGCGCGAGGCCGTCGAGCAGCTCGCGCAGCGCCAGCCACGCGCCGCCCTGTCCGAGCCAGCCGACCGCGAGGTTCTCGGCGAAGCTCCAGACGTTGACCGACGTCGCCTTCTCGAGATCGTGATAGACGGCGTCGGCGAAGTTGCCGGCGACCAGCTGGATCGCCTCGTCGGGTCGCAGCACCGCGCACAGCGGCGAGCGGTGGATGCCGTGGTGCCGCGCCGCCACCAGCAGCCGATCGCGTCGCGCCCACCACGCGCCCGCGCCGCTGGTGCGCAAGACCACCGTCGCCCGCGGCATCGACTTGCCGCCCGCGTCGAGCAGGATCGCGGTGACGTTGTCGCCACCGCCGCCGCGCAGCGCCGCGTCGATCAGATCGCGGACCACGTCGGCGGCGCCGTCAGTCGAGCCGACCAGCTGGTGCATCGCCTCGTTCGACGCGTAGCCGTAGAGCCCGTCCGAGCACAACAGCAGGCGATCGCCCGGGGCCAGCTCGATCTCGTTGACGTCGACCGCCGCGGTCGGCTTGGCGCCGAGGTTGCGCGACAGCACGTTCTTGTAGGCGTGGCGATCGGCCTCGTCGGCGGCGATCGCGCCGCGCGCGACCAGCTCGGCGACGATCGTGTGATCGTTGGTGAGGCGATGCAGCCGACCGTCGCGCAGGAGGTACGCGCGGCTGTCGCCGACGTGAGCGATGGTGGCGCGGCGGCCGTCGATCAGGCACGCGACGACGGTGGTGCCCATGCCGCGGCGATCGCGGCGGCGCTGGGCCTCGGCGTGGACCGCGGCCGACGCCGCGTTGATCGCGGCCTCGAGCAGCGGCCGTGGCTGCATCGCCGAGCGCCGGGCCCGGACGTACTCGTGGACGACGTCGCGGGCCTTGTTCGACGCGATGTCACCGGCGCTGGCGCCGCCCATGCCGTCGAGCACCGCGTACAGCCCCCACTTCGGATCGACGATCAGCGCGTCCTCGTTGGTGTCGCGGACCGAGCCGACGTGGCTGTCGCCGAAGCCGGCGATCGCGAGGCTCATCGCCGCACCGCGCCCGCCGGGAGCTGGGCGAGGCGACGGCCGAGCTCCTCGGCGATGATGTCGTTGACCATGCGCGCGGTGATGCGCGACGCGTGGTTCACCGCGAGCGCGACGGTGGGCTCGTCGGGGAACTGGGCCCGCGCGATCTGACCGGCGACGTCGCCGATCGCGACCAAGAGCCGCTGCGCGTGATCGGGGCCGAGCCCCTCGGCGCCGCGCAGCGCGATGAACGACTGCAAGAACCCGCGGTGCAGCGTGTGATCGCCAGTCACGAGCAAGGTCGACAGCGCGTGCAGCACCGCCTCGAACAGCGCCCGTGCCTCGTGGTCCTTGGTCCGCGCGATCGCGTGATCGAGGCTGCCGCGAACGTCGAGCAGCCGGGTCAGGACCGCAGGCCGCAGCTGTTCGAACGCGGCGACGTAGGCGGGCACTCCCGACATCAGGGGCGATGGTATCAAGGTCACGGTCGCCGTGGTACGTTCCGCCGCGTGAAGGGAGGGAAGATCTTGGTCATCGACGACGAGCCGATGGTGCGCAGCGCCGTCGGCCGGGTGCTGGCCGACGAGGGCTACGCCGTCGACTTCGCGGGCGATGGCGTCGCCGCGCTGTTGCGCCTGCGGGCGTCGCCACCCGACGCGATCTTGCTCGACCTGATGATGCCGGGCATGAACGGTCGGCAGTTCCTCCACGCGCTGCGCCACGAGCTGGGCTCGACGGTGCCCGTGGTCGTGATGACCGCGGTCCACGGCCTCGGCCAGCGCGCGATCTCGCTCGGCGCCACCGACGTCGTCGAGAAGCCGTTCAACGTCGACGAGCTGCTCAACAAGATGGCGCTCGCGGTGTTCCGCAACCGCAGCGAGCCGCGCGTGCGCGTCGGCCGCGCCGCCGACGGCGCTGATCGCGAGCGCGACGACGCCGCCGCGAGCGAGGACGATCTCGGCGTGGTCGTCGTGGTCGATCGCGATCTCGCGGCGCTGGCCCGCCTCGACGATCGCCTGACCGGTCAGGGCTTCTCGGTGGTGGCGCTGCCCAGCGTGCCGAGCGGCGCGCCGCGGCTGTTCCGCGCGCTGGCGCCGTCGGCGATCATGATCGCCGCCGAGGTCACGTCCGATGGCGGCGCGCTGCTGTCGACCACGGTGCGGTCGACCCCCGGCCTCGCCGACGTCCCGCTGATCGTCTTCACCCGCGACGCCGCGACCGCGCTCGGCGCCCTCGACGCCCGCGCCGTGGTCGCGCTGACCCGCCCCTCCGACGACGATCTGCTGCGGATCGTCGAGCTGATGAGCGGTCGGCCGCTGCCGCCCGCGGTCGTCGAGCCGCCGCCGTAGCGACGGAACTCCTGACGCGGCCCTCTTCCTGGCCGGCCCGCGGATTCCGTCGTCGCGGTCGCGGGTCCGGACATCGATGTCGCGACCTCGCGCGCGCCGCCACGCAAAGTCGCGGCCTTGGGGTGCGCCGCTCGCGTGGCCATGCGCTTGCAACGCGTCGACTCATGCCGATGCCGCACCGCTGGAGTCACCTCGTCCGTCACGGCCTCCTGGGCGGGAGCCTCCTCGGCGCCGCCGCGCCGCCCGCGCACGCCGAGACCTGCGGCAACTACGGCGCCAGCAGCCCCGTCATCGGGCTCACCATCGGGCTCGACTTCCTGCCCCGGCCGGCGCTGATCGGCGGCGTCGAGGCGCGTCTCTGCCTCACCGACAACTCCGAGGCAATGCTTCGCCTCGAGCACGGCGGCGGCGGCACCCGCATCATCGGCGCCGCGCGGATTCGCCCGTTCGGCGCCGAAGAGGACCACCGCGCCGACGGCATGAAGGAGGCGTTCGGAGTCGAGGTCGGCTTCGCGTTCGGCCGCGGCGGCAGCGAGGGCGTACACGTCGCGGCCGGGCTCGGCCGCACGTACCTCTACGCCGCGGTGCAGGCGCTCTTTCCGTTGACCTCGGTGGATCCGCTCGCCACGACGCGCGTGAGCGTCGTGGGCGGCATGGCCCCGCTGTCGCAACCGAGTAGTGTCGTCGACGGTCGGCCGATCACCGTCGACGGTCGCATCGTTGCGCCCGCGGTGCTCGCGCAGCTCGCGGCGCCGCGCTCGTCCGAGGATCGCGCGGTCCGCGATCACTTCACGCGATCGGCGCGCTACGAGTACTCGTCGGTGTGGACGTTCCTGCGCCTCGCCGCCGAGCTGCACGCG
>JAYTAJ010000443.1:0-1734 GCA_043737575.1 Myxococcales bacterium
GTGTGGCTACACCGGCTGCCCGCGGAACCTCCTGATCGACCGCGGCGAGCCGGTCGTCATCCTCGGCAAGGTCCGCCACGAGCTGCTGCTGAACCGGGCTGGCGAGCACCCAGTCATGGGCCGCCGCCCCGCGCTGGCAGCGGTGCCGACGGACGGCGAGCGGGACGCGTTCGACCTCGACGCGATCGCGCGGCTCGACGAGCTGCCCGACAGCTGCGAGAAGGATGTGATCAGGAACCACGGCGGCGCTGTGCCGATCGATGTGATCGCCGATCGGCTGGGCGTGAGCGAAGAGCAGGTGCGGCTCGACTTCCTCTCGGCGTGCCAGAAGCTCGGGCTCAACACCGACAACGGCGAGCCGCTGCCCGGGACGCCCGCGGTGGTCGAGCAGATCCTCGCAACGCTGGATCGCAGGCCGCGCAAGGTCCGCCGCACCTGGCGCGGCAAGGTCGGCAAGCCCTCGCGCGCGCCCGCGGGGGCGCGGATCGAGCGGGAGGCCCCGGCGGTGCGCGAGCCGAGCGCGGATGAGATCTTCACGTTCTGAGGGTTACAGCCTCGGCTCGCGCGTCTTCACCGTCACGCCGAACACGATCCCCGTCGCCACGTCCGCGCCGTCGTCGTGGCCCACGTCGAGCTTGCTCACCGGCACCGTGCTCGCGGTCCACGTCGCCACTCGCCCCGTCGCAGTGTTGACGCTCGCGCCCTGCTCTGCGCGGACCGACGAGAACGAGGACGCGACGCCATCGACGAGCCCGGCCCGCTGCCATCGCAGCTTGGCGGTCCAGCGCTCGCTGGTGTCGATCGTCGGCACCGCGATCGTGGCCGACTCGCTAACCCCGGAGCCCGTCGCGTGGTCGCCGACGACGGGGCCGGTCGCGAGACGCAGCTCGCGCTTGTCGTTGGCGTTGGTCGCGTTGCGCAGGGTCGCGAGCGATCGCGTACCGACATCGCTCGCGTGGAGATCGACGGTGAGCTCCCCCTCGCGGTTCACGCGCTCGACGAGCGCCGAGACGTCGAGGGTCGGGACCGTCGCCCCCGGGCTGCCGATCGGGATCACGCCGGGCCAGGAGCGCGTGGTCCCCACGTAGACCAGCGGGGACAGGTAGGCCGTCTGCGCAGATCCCGTGTTCGAGCCGCACACCAGCAGCCGGCCGATCCCCGCCGTCGCGCCCGTCCACGTGAAGGAGAGCGCGTAGGGCTGTCGCGTCGTCGTCACCGCCTGATCCACGGTGGCGACCGTCGCCCCGTTCGCGTCCTGGATCTCGAGGCGGACCGAGTGCGCCGCCGCGGCCCACAGAATCGCCTGCACGTAGATCGTCCCAGCCGCCCCGAGGGTGAGCGGACTCAGGAGGTAGCCCTGCACGTTCGTGCCGCTGATCAACGCCGCGGTCTTGTAGCCGTCGGGGCCGATCGCGGCGGCGTTAGTGATCGTGGCTCCCAGCGCGGCCCATGCCCCGCTGTCGAACGTTGACGGTGCCAGGTTGACCATCGCGGGCTGCGCGACGAGGCCGCGGAGTACGCTGTCGCCGTCGTACCCGACCGCGATCCGCCGCGGCCCGAAGGTAGAGATCAGGACCCCGTTCGCGTCGCTGCCGATCACGCACGCGATCGCGCCGGTGCGGCCGATGGGCGCGCGCCCGAATCCGCGGGGGAGCTCGGCGACGTCGAGCCCGTCGCGGTCGGGACTCCACAGCCCTAGCGGCTCATCGATGATCGGCATCGGTCGCATCGGAC
>JAYTAJ010000444.1:0-4125 GCA_043737575.1 Myxococcales bacterium
GTCGGCGGTTGGGGAGGCGTGGCGGTGGTGGTGGTGGTCGTGACGTCGGGCTTGCGCGATCGCGATCGCGATCGGGTGGTGGTGCGCGTCGAAGGCTTGGACTCGTCGACGACGACGGGCGGCGGCGGCAGTGGCAGCGGCGGTGGAGACGGCGGCGGGACGACGGCGACGGGATCGGGCACGCCAGCGTCGACGAGCGCGACGGGAGGAGCGAGGGCCGGCGGCGCGGCGGTGGGGGTGGAGCTGCCGGAGGTGGCGACGAGGGTGACCGCGACGGCGGCGGCGACGGCGGCGATTGCGGCGAGGGCGAGGGCGACGCCGCGCTTCCGGGGCGCGGTGGTGGCGACGGTGCCCGCGGCGGGCATGGCGCCGGCGGCGCCGGACAGCGTGGTGACGATCAGGCTGGGGGCGGCGACGGCGGCGCTGCCGACGGCGGCACCACCGACGGCGGCGGTGGCGACCAGGCCGCCGCCGAGGAGGGCGTCGATCGCGGTGGCGAGCTCGGCGGCGGAGGCGAACCGCTCCTCGGGCAGCTTGGCGAGGCAGCGCAGCACCAGGGCGTCGACAGCGGCAGGGGTGCCGGGCGCGAGGCGCGACGGCGGCGACGCGGGCTCGCGCAGGTGACACGCGATCAGCTCGCCGATGCCCTCGGCGGTGAACGGCGGGCGGCCGGTGAGCAGGTGGTGCAGCACGCAGCCGAGCGCGTAGAGATCGGAGCGATGATCGACGAGCCCGGCGCCGCGGCACTGCTCGGGCGACATGTACATGGGCGTGCCCATGATCGCCTGCGTGTGCGTCTTCAGGTTGCTGCCGCCGTCGTGGCTGAGCTTGGCGATGCCGAAGTCGAGGATCTTGGCGCGCTCGCCGCCCGCGACCTCGCGATCGACGACGAGGAAGATGTTCTCGGGCTTGAGATCGCGATGCACGATGCCGCGGGCGTGGGCGGCGTGCAGCGACGTCGCGACCTGGCGCAGGATGCGCAGCGCGTCGGCGGGCGCGAGGCGGCCGAGGCGACGGACCCGGGCGTCGAGGGCCTCGCCCTCGAGGAGCTCCATGACGATGTAGGCCTGCGGGTTGGCGTGCGCGGCGTCGGTGGCGTAGCCGAAGTCGAAGACCTGCACGATGCCGGGGTCGGCGATCGCGGTGGCGGCGCGCGCCTCGTTGAAGAACCGCTGCACGACGTCGGGGTTGGCGGACAGCGCGGGGTGCAGCACCTTCACGGCGGCGCGGCGGCCGAGCAGCGTGTGCTCGGCGAGGAACACCGCGCCCATGCCGCCCTCGCCCAGCTTGCTGACGATCCGGTACGACCCGAGGACCCCTTCCACGATGGTCGGAGTATGCCGGAGCGACCTCGGAAAGTCGATCCGGAGATCGGGTACTGTCCGTCACGGAGGGACTGATGATCGGACTGCCCGCGTGTCGGATCGCGCTCGTCTGCCTGGCGCTGGTGATGGCCTGTGGATCGACACAGCCACGCTTCGGCAGCCTCGAGTCCAACAGCCGCCAGCTGATGCTCGCGAACAACGTGCGGCTGGTCGAGCTGACCAACGGCATGGTCGTCGCGCTGGCGCCCGATCCGCGCACCAACCTGGTCTCGGTCGACATGCGCTACGCGGTCGGCGCGGCCCAGGATCCCGACGGTCACATCGGCCTCGCCCACCTGATCGAGCACCTCAGCTTCCTCGGCGCGTCGGGCAGCTCGGGCGCGACGATCTTCGACAAGGTCACGTCGCTGTCGCTGTACTTCAACGCCTACACCAGCGCCGACGTCACCCACTACACGTCGATCGCGCTGGCCGATCGCATCGACGCGCTGCTCGAGCTCGAGGCCCAGCGCCTCGAGCAGCCCTGCGAGCAGATCGCCGAGCCGCTGTTCATCCGCGAGCGCGACGTCGTGCTCGAGGAGAACGCCCAGCGCCAGACCGCGGTCACCGACGTCGTCGTCGCGATCGCGGGGCGGGTCTGGGGCGCGGGGCATCCGTACGCGCGGCCGCTGGCGTCGCGCGAGGTCGCCGCGATCACCAAGGCCGAGGCGTGCAAGTTCTTCGACGCGTACTACGTGCCGAAGCGCGCGACGCTGGTGGTGACGGGCAACTTCAACGTCGACGCGCTGCAACAGCGCATCGGCCGCCGGTTCGGGCCGATCGAGCGCGCGCCGACGGGCACGAGCGCCGACGTCGCGCCGGCCCGCCTCGAGGGCACGCGCAGCGAGCACCAGGCCGACGTCGATCGGGCGATCGCGGTGGTCTACCTGCCGGCTCCCGCCTGGGGCGGCGACGACGAGGCGCTGCACGATCTGCTGCTGATCGCGCTGCGCTGGGAGCTCGACGATCTCGACGAGCAAGAGGCCTGGCTGGTCGACACCTCGGTGCGCTACGGCGGCACCGGGCGCCAGCGCGTCACCATGATCACCCTCGAGGTGAGCGATCCCGCGAAGCTCGATCAGGCGGTCGACGCGGCGCTGGCGCGCGGCCGCGAGCTGTTCCAGGACGACGACGGCGACGGCAACTACGATGACGACGACGACCTCGACGATCGCGAGGTGCTGCGGCGCCTCGCGGTGATGCGCGGCCACGCCCAGACCCAGACGGTGACGCAGGGCGATCAGTTCTGGGGCCACGGCGACTGGCTCGCCGACTTTCTGACGTACACGACCCACAACCAGTTCTCGCTCGCGCGCATGCGCGCGGTCGACGCGGTCAAGGTCAAGCCGCTGGTCGAGCGCGCACAGAACCTCTTCAACCGCGAGCGCGCCCACGTCGCGCTGATCCGGCCGAGCGGCGCGGCGAAGGCGCTGGCCGCGTCGGTGATCGCGAGCAGCGACAAGGAGTACGACCTGCCGACCTGGCGGGTCGCGCTCGATCCGGCCGAGGCCGGTCGCCCGGCGTCCTTGCCGCGCGGCGCCAAGCCGATCGAGATCGACGACTACCGCCTCACCAACGGCCTGCGGGTGCTGCTGTTCGTCGACCCGACCAGCCCGATCACCGACGCGCGCATCGTGTACCCGGCGAGCCGGATCGACGAGGCGCCCGAGCAGCCGGGGGTCGCGACCTTCGCGGCGACCCTGCTCGGCCACGACTTCGATCGCGAGTATCCAGCGCGCACGGCGGTGCGGATCAACTGGGCGAGCGGGCTCGGCACCCAGCTCCGGGTGCAGGTCGACGACGCCGCGACGGTGTTCGCGGTGCGCGGCCTGGCGATCTTCGGTGACTGGCACGTCTGGCGGTTGTCGTGGCTGCTCGATCAGGGCACGTACCGCAGCAAGGTCGTGTCGGCGATGCGCGGCGATCTGCGCGAGGTCGGCGACGACGACGCCTCGCCGTCGCGGATCGAGCGACTGCAGCGGCTGTTCGGCCGCGATCATCCCTACGCCGCGCCCGACCCGACGGTGGCGCAGCTCACCCGCATCGGCGCCGGCGAGCTGGCGGCGTGGAAGCGCGCGTACTACGCGACCGACGGCGCGACCTTGATCATCACGGGCGGCTTCGATCGTGAGCCCATGCGGCGCGCGGTCGCCGAGCTGTTCGGGCCGTGGGCCAAGACCACGCCGACGCCGCCGCGGCCGACGCCGCCGTCGCGGCCGATGCCGGGGCCGAGCTGGCTCGGGGTGCGGACCAAGACCGCGAGCCAGGTGAAGCTCCGCGTCGAGCTCGCGGCGCAGTCCGACCCGGGCGGCGATCGCGCGGCGCGCATGGTGCTGGCCGAGATGATCCTCGATCGGCTGCGCATCGTGCGCGAGGGGCTGGGCGCGAGCTACGGCGTCGCCGCGGGCTACGACGGGCCGCGCAGCACCGCGCTCAGCGTCGTGACGTCGCTCGATCCGGCGCGGGCACCGAAGGCGGCGGTGGCGATCCTCGCCGAGCTGGCCGCGGTCCGCACCGACGCGACCACGCTCACCGCCGACTTCGCGCGGGCCCGACGTCGCGTGCTGGGCCAGCTGCTCGCGACCTCGACCGACGCCACCACGGTCGCGGGCGAGCTCGAGCTGATGGTGAAGCGCGGCGGCGATCTGGCGCAGCTGCGCGGCATCGCCACCGCGGTCGCGCAACTGACGCCGGCCGCGGTCGCCGCGATCGCGCAGGTCGATCTCGATCCGGCGCGCATGGTGGTGTCGGTGGAGGGCCA
>JAYTAJ010000445.1:0-1734 GCA_043737575.1 Myxococcales bacterium
GTATCCGGGCATGTGTCTGGTCGAGGGCACCGAGCTGTCGGAGGGCCGCGGCACGACCCGGCCGTTCGAGCTGGCGGGCGCGCCGTTCCTCGATCCCTATCGCCTCGCCGCGGCGCTCGACGCCGAGCAGCTGCCCGGCGTGTGCTTCCGCCCGGTGACGTTCACGCCGACGTTCCAGAAGCACGGGCGCACCGCGTGCGGCGGCGTGCAGCTCCACGTCACCAGCCGCCACGCGTTCCGGCCGTACCTGACCGGCGTCGCGTTTTTGCGCGCGGCGTGGCAGATCGCCGACGGCGCCGCGAGCTGGCGGCGTCGCGCCTACGAATTCGTCGCCGATCTTCCCGCGATCGATCTGCTCGCGGGCAACGGCCTGGTGCGGGGGCTGGTCGAGGCCGGCGCGCCGCTCGCCGAGATCGCCGCGACCTGGGCCGACGACGAGGCGGCGTGGGGCGAAATCCGTCGGCCGCACCTCTTGTATCCGGACGCGGCGTGACCGTCGTCGGGCTCCTCGGCGGCAGCTTCAACCCGCCGCACATCGCCCACGCGCTGCTCGGCCTGTACGTGCTCGAGACGTCGGCGATCGATCGGCTGTGGCTGATGCCGACCTGGCGCCACGCCTTCGGCAAGGATCTGGCGCCGTACGACGATCGGGTGGCGATGTGCGAGCTGGTGGCGGCGGCGATCGGGCCGCGCGCCGAGGTGTCGCGCGTCGAGGAGGACGTGGCGCGGGTGCGCGGCGGCGAGAGCCGGACCCTGCACACGATCGAGCACCTCGCGACGACGCGGCCGGAGCTGACGCTGCGGCTGGTGATCGGCACCGACATCCTCGCCGAGACCGCGAGCTGGCTGGCGTGGGACGAGGTGTGTCGGCGGGCGCCGCCGATCGTGATCGGCCGCGGTGGGATCGCGGCGCCGCCGGGCGCGACCGTCAGTGAAGTGACGATGCCGGTGGTGTCGTCGACCGAGGTGCGGCGGCGGTTGGCGAGCGGTGAGGACCCGCGAGACCTGTTGCCGGCGTCGGTTTTTCGCTATATCGGCGAGCGAGGGCTCTACCGTTGACGGCTCGCTCACCCAACACGTTCGTCGTCGGCGCCGGTCAGGTCGCCATCGCGCTGGCTGGCTCGCTGCGCCAGATCGGCTTCCCCGTGCTCGGGCTGTGGGCGCGCCAGCCCGTCGCCGCGCGCAACGCCGCTGCCCAGGCCGGGGTCGCCGGGTTCTCGCCCGCGCCGCCCGACATCCTCCTCGAGGCCGAGGTCGTGCTGATCGCGGTGAAGGACGACGCGGTCGGCGAGGTCGCGTCGCGGCTGATCGCCACCGGCCTGGTCGGCGAGCGCCACGTGCTGCTGCACTGCTCGGGCTCGACCGCGGCCGCGACCGCCTTCGCGCCCGTGCTCGGCAAGGTCGGTGGCGTCGGCACGCTGCACCCGCTGCGCGCGATCGCGTCGGCCAAGGATCTGTTGCGGACCAAGGGCGCGCTGCGCGGCACGGTGTTCGGCGTCGAGGGCGATGCCCGCGGGCTCGCCGCCGCGACCCGGATCGCCGACGCGCTCGGCGGCACCTCGCTCGCGATCGCGGGCGCGACGATGGCGCGCTACCACGCCGCCGCGGCGATCGCGTCGAACTTCGCGGTCGCGGTGCTCGACGCCGCGGTCGAGCTGCTGAGCAGCGCGGGCGTCGAGCGCGACGCCGCCCTCGCGGCGCTGGTGCCGCTCGCGCAAGGCGCGGTCGCCAACG
>JAYTAJ010000446.1:0-1732 GCA_043737575.1 Myxococcales bacterium
GTGGCCGCGGGCGGCGAACTGCGCGGTCAGCTCGTCGAGGGTGCCGTGGGTGGTGCCGGCGTCGATCTTGTTGAGCACCACCAGCTGCGGCGTCTTCGCCATCTCGGGGGCGTAGCGCGCCAGCTCGGCGTTGATGACGTCGAAGTCGCGGAGCGGGTCGCGATCGGGTCCGGTGGTGTAGGTGTCGTCGAGGATGTGGAGCAGCGCCCGGCAGCGCTCGACGTGGCGCAGGAACTGGTGGCCGAGGCCGGCGCCCTCGGCGGCGCCCTCGATGATGCCGGGGATGTCGGCGACGACGAACGTCCGGTCGTCGGACAGCCGGACGACGCCGAGGTTGGGCACCAGCGTCGTGAACGGGTAGTCGGCGACCTTGGGCCGGGCCCGCGACACCCGGCTGATGAACGTCGACTTGCCGACGTTGGGGTAGCCGAGCAGACCGACGTCGGCGAGGAGCTTGAGCTCGAGGCGGAGCTTGCGCTCGACGCCCGGCGTGCCCGGCTCGGTGGTGCGCGGCGCCTGGTTCCACGGCGTCTTGAAGTGGATGTTGCCGCGGCCGCCCTTGCCACCCTGGGCGACGATCGCGACCGCGCCGTTGACCGTCAGGTCGGCGATCAGCTGATCGGTGGCGTCGTCGTAGACCACGGTGCCGACCGGGACCCGCAGGATCAGGTCGGGCGCGCCCGCGCCGTACTGATCCTGGGCGCGGCCGTCCTCGCCCTTGCCGGCCTTGTAGTGGCGCTGGTAGCGAAAATCGAGGAGGGTCGCGAGGTTCTCGTCGGCGCGCAGCACGATGCTGCCGCCGTCGCCGCCGTCGCCGCCCGCGGGCCCGCCCCGCGGTACCTTGTCCTCGACGCGCATCGCGGCCGACCCGTGTCCACCGTCGCCCGCCTTCACCTGTATCGTGGCCTCGTCGATGAACTGCATGGCGACCCACACATATGGCTAGCGTCGGGGCCTGGTCAAGGGCCGCGGTCGTCTGGCTCGGTACCGTGGGCCGGCCGGCGCTGCGGCGGGCGACGCCGGTCTGGCTCGGGGTCGGGCTGATCGGCTCGATCATCCTCGGCGGGACCGGCCTGGCGCCGCGCGATCTGGTGGCGATCGGCGCGGCGGCGCCGCGGGTGATGATCGGCCTGGCGATCGCGTGGCTGGTGCTGTGCGCGCCCGCGATGGGCGGTGCGATCGGCGCGCCCGGGGTCGGGCTGCTGCGGTCGCTGCCGCGGGCGCCGCTGTGCGAGGCGCTCGCGATCGCGGCGATCGCGCTGGTGGTGCACCTGCCGTGGGGCGTGCTGGCGGTGCTCGGCGCGGGCGGGCGTGGCGCGCTGTCGTGGCTCGCGATCGCGGCGGTGTCGCTCGGCGCGGCGCTGGCGATCGCGCGGCGGTCGTGGCGGCCGCGGCCGCCGCGGTGGCGCTCGAGCGTGGGCGCGCTGATCGGCGTGCACCTGCGCGCGGTGGTGCGGCGGCGCGGCGGCAGCGTGACGCTCGGCCTCGGGCTGGCGCTGCTCGCCGGCTCGCTCGGCGGCGCGCTGGCCCGCAACGGCGAGCTCGACGGTGGCGGCGCCGCGGTCGTGGTGGCGGCGAGCCTGGCGGTGGCGGCGGCGATCGCGCTGGCCGCGATCGCGGCGGTGGTCGTCGACGATCGCCGGACGCTGGCGCCGTGGCTCGGTGCGGCGGCGCTGGCCCGCGGCGCCGATCGGCTGGCGCTGGCCGCGGTGCTCGGCGGCGGCGGCCTCGG
>JAYTAJ010000447.1:0-4120 GCA_043737575.1 Myxococcales bacterium
GCGATCGGGATCGCGGCGACCCAGCTCCTCGACGACGGTGGCGGCGAGCTGCGAGATCGAGGTCTCGCCGCGGTGCAGGGCCGAGCGGCTGACCCGCGACAGCTCGAGCAGATCGTCGATCAGCTCGCCCATGCGCTGGGCGCCGTCGCGGACCCGGCCGAGGTAGCCGCGGCCGCGGTCGTCGAGCACGGCGCCGTAGTCCTCGAGCAGCGCCAGGCTGAAGCCGTCGATGCCGCGCAGCGGCGCGCGCAGATCGTGGGACACCGAGTAGCTGAATGCCTCGAGCTCCTGGTTCTTGCGATCGAGCTCGGCGTTGGCGCGCTGCAGCTCCTCGGCGAAGGCGGCGCGGGTCTCGGCGACGTGGCGAGCGCCGCGGGCCTCGGTCGCCTCGAGCTCGCTGTGCAACAGCTCCTCGCGGATGCGGCGGTGCTCGTCCTCGAACTGCTTGCGGCGGAGCTGGGCGCGGACCCGGGCCTTCAGCACCTCGAAGTCGTTCGACTTCGCGATGTAGTCGTCGGCGCCGGCGCTGAGCCCGTCGAGCATCGCGACCCGATCGTCGTGGGCGGTGAGCAGGATCAGCGGCACCTCGCGCACGATCGGCGCCGCCTTGATGCGGCGGCAGGTCTCCTTGCCGCCGAGGCCGGGCATGACCAGGTCGAGCAGCACGCAGTCGACGCGCTGGACCGCGAGCAGATCGAGGGCCTCCTCGCCGGAACGAGCCAGCATGACCTCGTAGCCGTCGCCGCGCAGCACCGCGGCCAGCTCCTGCAGGTAGGTCGGGCTGTCGTCGACCGCGAGGATGGTGCGGGGCCCGGCGAGGCTCACGGTCGCGCCGCTCGCGGCGAACGCGGGGCGGCGCAGCGCCGCGGCCAGCTTGGCGAGGACGATCTCGATGTCCTCCTCCTTGCGGACGAAGGCGTCGGCGCCGGCCTCGAGAGCGCGCAGCTCGCTGCCCTTGTCGTCGGCCGCGGTCAGGAGCAGGCACGGCGTGCCGCGCAGCGCGGCGTCGAGCCGGACCCGGCGGATCACGGTGGCGCCGTCGATGCCGGGCAGGACGCCGTCGACCACCAGCGCCGACGGCCGGCGATCGGCGGCGACGCGCAGCCCGTCCTCGCCGCTGACCGCGGTGACGACGCGGTAGCCGGCGGCGACGAACGCCGCGCGCAGGTGCTCGCGGTAGGTCTCGCTGTCGTCGATCACCAGGATCGTCGCGGCGCCGTCGTCGGCGTCGATCGGTCGCGCGTGCAACCGCTCGCGGGCCTTCGCCACGACGTGGCCGGCGTCGTAGGGCTTGCCGACGTACTCGTCGGCGCCGATCGACAGCGCCCGCACCCGATCCTTGACCTCGGCCTCGCTCGACAGCATCAGGATCGGCATCACCGCGCCCGCGGCCGAGGCGCGGATCTCGGCGAGCAGCTCGACGCCGTCGCCGTCGGGCAGGAGGACGTCGAGCACGACGACGTCGATCGCGCGGGTCGCCAGCGCGGCCCGGGCCTCGGCGACGCTGGCGCACGGCACGACCACGAAGCCCGCGGCCTCGAAGGCGTCGGCTAGATCCATGCGGACCGTGAGGCTGTCGTCGACGATCAGCGCGGTGGCGGTCACGTCGACACCTCGCCGCTGAGCGACACCAGGAGCGGCGCGATCTGCGCCAGCGCGGCGATGTGCTGGGCGGCGCCGAGGAGGATCGCCTCTCGCGGCATGCCGAACACGACCGACGTCGCCTCGTCCTGGGCGATGGTCTGGCCGCCGGCGAGGCGGATCGCGAGCAGGCCCGCGGCGCCGTCGCGGCCCATGCCGGTCAAGAGACACGCGGTCGCGGTGGCGGCGAGCTCGCGCGCGATCGACTCGAACAGCACATCGACCGACGGCCGACACGAGTGGCGCTCGGGATCGCGGGTGAGGGCGAGGCGCTCGCCGCGCACGACCAGGTGGCGATCGGGCGGCGCCATCACCACTCGGCCGGCGACGTCGGCGAGCCGCTCGCCGTCGCGGGCGTAGCTGACGCGGTGGCGGCTCTGGGCGTCGAGCCAGTCGGCGAACGCGGTGGCGAACGGCACGCCGATGTGCAGCACGATCACGACCGGCGGCGCGAAGCCGACCGGCAGCGCGTGGAGGATGTTGACCAGCGCCGCCGGGCCGCCGGTCGACGCGCCGATCGCGACCAGGCGGGCGTGGCGGCCCCGCGGCGGCGGATCGAGCCGCGCGGGTGCGAGCGCGGGCGGCGACGTCGTCGGGTTCCCGCGGTGCAGCGCGGCGAGGCGAGCCCGCGGGTGGGTGATCACGCGGATGCGCGCGACCATCTTGACCGCGTCGATCAGGCCGCGTTCCCACACCCCGTCGGGCTCGTCGCCGCGCGGTTTCTCGAGGACGTCGACCGCGCCCGCCGCGAGGGCGTCGTAGGTCTTGAACAGCTCGCCGCGGTTGGTCGACGCCGACACGATCAGGATCGGCGTCGGGCAGTACGCCATGATGAACTCGGTCGCGGCGACGCCCGACATCAGCGGCATCATCATGTCCATCGTCACGACGTCGGGCCGGAGCTCCTGGCACAGCTCGATCGCGCGCTTGCCGTCGCCGCCCTCGCCGACCACGACGATGCCGGGCGCCGCCGCGAGGGTCTCGACGATGCGGCGCCGCACCGTCAGCGAGTCGTCGATCACCACCACGCGGGTCGTCGTCATCGGGTCACCAGGGTCCGGATGCGCGCGAGCAGATCGGCCTGATCGAACTCGCTCTTCACGATGTAGCCCTGGGCGCCGACCCGCACGCCGCGCTCGCGATCCTCGGGCCCGTTGCGCGACGTCACCAGGATCGCGGGGATCGCCGCCAGCGTCGGGTCGGCGCGGAGGTGCTCGACGAACGTGAAGCCGTCCATGCCCGGCATCTCGACGTCGACCAGGCACAGCGCGTAGCGGCAGGCCCGCGCGGCCACCAGCCCGTCCTCGCCCGAGGTCGCGACGTCGACGACGTAGCCGGCCGACTCGAGGATGCTGCGCTCGAGCATGCGGGTCGTGAGCGAGTCGTCGATCACCAGCACTGGCAGCGCGGCGGCGACCGGCGCGTCGGCCGGCCGATCGCGCAGCGCCGCGGCGACGATGCCGTCGGGATCGAGGACCAGCTGCGGGTTGCCGTCGGCGTCGAGCGACGCCCCCGCGACGATCGGATCGGCCGGGGCCAGGGTCGGCAGCGGCCGCACCACCACGCTGGCGGTGCCGCACAGGCGCTCGACGCCGAGCGCGGCGCGGCGGCCACCGGCCTCGACGACGACCGCGGTCACCGCGGCGCTGGCGCCGACCGGCGCGGCGCGGCTCCCGAGGGCGCGGGCCAGGGCGACGAACGGGATGACCTGGCCCTCGAAGACGATGGTCTCGCCGGCGGCGGTGCGCGCGACCTCGCCGGCGGCGACCCGGACGGTGCGGCGGATCGCATCGAGCGGGACGGTCGCGGTGATGCCGGCGCTCGCGACCGCGAGGCCGTCGATCGACGCCAGCGATAGCGGCACGATCAGCACGAAGGTCGTGCCGCGGCCGCGCTCGGTGGTGACCTGGACCTCGCCGCCGAGGCGCTCCATCGCCTCGCGCACCACGTCGAGGCCGACGCCGCGGCCGGCGACATCGGACACCGCGACCGACGTGGTCATGCCGCCGCGCAAGAGCAGCTCGGCCAGCTCGCGCGGCCCGAGCGTCTCGAGCCGGCCCGGGGTCAGGCCGCGCTGGAGCGCGCTGCGGCGGACCGCGTCGAGGTCGATGCCGCGGCCGTCGTCGGTACAGCGCAGCTCGACCCGGCGGCCGTGGCGCACCAGCTCGATCGCGATCTGACCGATCGCGGGCTTGCCGGCGGCGCGGCGCTCGGCGTCGCTGTCGAGGCCGTGGGCGACCGCGTTGCGGACGATCTGCACCAGCGCGGCCTGGACCGCGCCGAGGACGTGGGCGTCGAGGCGGACGTTGCCGCCGCGGGCCTCGAAGCGCACGGTCTTGCCGAGCGCCTGGGCGGTGTCGCGGACGATCCGCTCGAGCGCGGTGAGCAACGTCGCGGCCGGCACCAGCCGCAGGTGCTCGGCGGTGGCGCGGACCTGGCGCAGCTCGCGATCCATCTGCTCGACCGCGACGCCGAGCGT
>JAYTAJ010000448.1:0-4118 GCA_043737575.1 Myxococcales bacterium
GAGCCGACCACCTCGCCGGTCGCCTGGTACTTGGCGCCGTCTTCCTTGGTGACGTAGAGGTACGCGCAGTCGTCGCCCTCGACGATCGCCCACTCGTACTTGTCGCCCTTCACCCGGGTCGGCTCGCCGAGCTGACCCTTGAGCCTCGCGAGGCTGTCGGCCCACGGCTTCAGCCCGTCGACGAGGCCCTTGGCGCCGAGCACGCGCTCGACGGTGAGCTTGCCGGTGAACGGCGGCGGCGGCGCGGCCGGCTGGGTCGGGACCGCGGGTTGATCGGTCGGCTTGGCCGACGCGCCTTCTTCCTTCTTCTTGCAGGCGGCGAGTGACAGGACGAGCACGCTGGCGAGGATCGCGGTTCGCTTCATGGCGCGGACGCTACTACGCCTGGGCGGCTCTGCGGCGGAACAGCGCGAACGCGCTGGTGTAGCCGTGGACGAAGGTGCGGCCGCGGACCGGGCCGACCTCGCCGTTGCAGAAGAACCCGCCGAGCGGCACCGGGCCGCGGGCGCGGTGGAACGCCGCCGAGTCGTGGTTGGCGTGGCCGTACAGGAGCTGGCCGCGGCCGACGCACGAGAACAACAGCGCGCCCGCGGCGGGCGCGCCCGGCTCGGCGAGCAGCTCGGCGAGATCTTCGGCCGACGTCGACGCGTCGCGCAGGTGGAACTGCACGACCTGGCCGCGCTCGATCGTCGCGCCGATCGACAGCGCGCCGCTCGCGCGATCGCAGCCGACCAGGTTGCGCACCAGCACGTCGGGCCGCCGCAGGTGCTGGCCGTCGGGTGCGAGGCCGACGAACAGCGAGTGGCGACACAGCGCGCGATCGGCCGCCGACAGGCTGGCGTGGACGGTCTCGAGCACCGCGAGCGCGGGCTGACCGTCGAGCTCGAGGATGACGTTGCCGAGGCCCTTGGTGACGATCATCGGCGCGCCGATCGGCCGGCAGCCCTGGGCGACGATGGTGTCGACCGCGATGTCGCCCGCCAGCGTCACCAGCACCGCGCCGTCGCGATGACGGTCGCCGCCGACGAACAGCGTGTTGGCCGACGGGCCGCGGCCGGTCATGCCGCCCGACGCCAGGCCGCCGACCTTGACCGCGCCGGGCCACACTCGATCGGTCCACGCCAGGAGCTCCTCGGTCGGACAGGTGAGCGGGCAGGGCAGCGCGATCACCGCGTCGGCGTCGTGATCGGGGGCGAGCCACAGATCGCGATCGGGCCCGAGGTGATGCGCGTGCACCGTGACCCCCGGCAGCGACGCGGCGGTCAGCGCCAGCGCGGGCTGGTGCTCGATCTCGACGCCGCCGCCGATCGCGCCGCCGACCGTGCAGCCCGCGATCACCGCGCGCGGGAAGCGGCGCTGGATCGACGCCGACAGCTGCGCGAAGCCGGCGGCGTGGTGATCGGTGACGAAGGCCAGCACCAGGTCGACCGGCGCCGCGCCCAGCTCGCCGACGAGGGTCGCCGCAGCCTCGGCGCAGGCATCATCGGTCGCGGTCGCCGTCGCGATGGCCGAGGCCCAGCGCATTGTCGCTCATCGTACCCGATCACAGAGCCGCGACAACTTGACGCCGATACGGCCCGGCGGGATCGTGGTGCGTGCTGGTCGATCGCACCCGGCTCGAGGCGGCGCTGGCCCGGGTCGTGGCGGGCGTGCGCGATCCTCGGATCGGCATCCACGGACCCGGCAGCGCGGCGTGGCAGGTCGAGCGCGACGGCGTGATCTTCCTCGGCGGCGGCCGCGCGGCGCTGTTGCAGCTGGCGCATCCGTACGTCGCCTACGGCGTGCATCAGCATTCGAAGACCCAGGACGACGTGATCGGCCGCTTCCGCCGCACGTTCGACAACGTGTTCGCGATGTCGTTCGGCACGCTCGACGACGCGGTCACCGCGGCGCGCCGCGTCCACAACATCCACACCCGCATCACCGGGATGCTCGGCGACGACGCGGGCGGGTTCGCGTCGCAGCGCTACCACGCCAACGACGCCGACGCGCTGTTGTGGGTCTGGGCCACGCTGGTCGACACCGTCGTCGTCGTCTACCAGCGCATCGCGGGCGCGCTGTCACCCGCGCTGCGCGAGGCGTACTACCGCAGCTCGTGGACCTTCGCCCGCCTGTTCGGCCTCGCCGACGAGCACCTGCCGCCGACCTGGGACGCGTTCGCCGCGTACGTCGCGCGGATGATCGCGTCGCCCGCGATCACCGTCACCGCGCCGGCGCGATCGATGGCCGGCTTCCTGTTCGGCGGCCGGCTCGGCGCCGCGACGCAGCTGGTGACCGCCGCGCTCTTGCCACCGTCGGTGCGCGATCAGTTCGCGCTGCCCTACGGAACGACCGAGCGCGCCGCCTTCGCCGCGACCGTCGCCGCCGTCCGCGCGGTCCGCATCGCCACCCCGGCCGCCGCCTGGGATCTGCCCGCCTACCGCGCCGCCCAGCGCCGCCTCGCCGGCCTGCCGCCGAGCGCGTGGACCAAGTGGCTCGAGCACCGCCTCTTCGCCCTCGCGGGCCGCAGCGCGGGGCAGCGATCTGCTGGTGGAGCGCGCCGCATCTCGTGACCCCGTCCGATCGTGCGGCGATCGTCGCGCACCACGCACCGGGCTCTCAAAAAACGCTAGACCGCGCCGGTCGGCGGCGTGACGGTCAGGACGACCTCGAGGGCGCGGAGGACGGGCATCGCGGGGGTGAGGCCGGCGAGGTGGCGGTGCAGCGCGATGAAGACGTACTCGCCGGGCGGCAGCACGAAGTGGAACTTGCCGTCGCGATCGCTCTCGACCCGCGGGTGGCGCGTGCCGCCGCGGACGTCGGAGCGGGTGGCGAGGATGGTGACGCCAGCGATGGCCTTGCCGTCGGCGTCGATGACCTTGCCGTTGATGTGGGCGGTGCTCTCGGAGGACGGCGCGGCGACGCGCGCGGGCGCGCGACGGGTGCCGCCTGCGCTGGCGATGCGCGGGATCGTCAGGACCAGGGCAAGCCCGACCAGCGCGACGACACAGACACGCCAAGATCCCCGAGTTGCGCGCATGGTGGGTGAGCGTCAGCACGCTGCGTGCCGCGGCTCTGCACATGGGACTCACCCACCTGTCGCGCGGTTGCACGAAAGATCACGAGGGCGCGACCCGTCGCGGGACAGTCGCACGCGTCGCACACGTCGCCCCCGCCCCACGCCACAGCCCGATTCACTCTGGGGGCCCGACGGGGTCGGAGCTCGACAGCACGCCGTCAGTCCCCGCCCACGTGACCCCGCCCGATCAGCACGCCGACCGCTAGCGAAACTTATCCGGGTCGATAGAAAAACGCTTGATCCAACGCTGGATTTGCTTGCGGTCTTTCCCGAGCGCACGGGCGACGGCGCTGATGTTGCCGTGATGATCGCGCATCGCGGCGCACAGGCTGTCGCGCACCGCCTCGTCCGCCGCGGACAGCGGCGTGTTGCGGACGGTGCCGGGCGGTCGTCCGGACCGGACGGCGTCGGGCAGGTGGGTCGCCAGGACGGGCGTCGAGCCGGCCAGCACCGAGGCGGTGGTCAGCGCCTGCTCCAGCTCGCGGATGTTGAGCGGCCAGACGTAGCGGAACAAGAGCCGCGCCGCCTCGAGATCGAGGCCGAGGGCGTCGGCCGGGAAGTGGCGGTGGTAGAGCGTGCCGATCAGGATGCCGAGATCGGGGCGGCGCTCGGCGAGCGGCGGCACGGTCACGCGGAAGCCCGCGAGCCGCGCGAACAGATCGTGGCGGAACAGGCCATCGGCGATCATGCCGTCGAGATCGCGGTGGGTCGCCGCGATGATGCGGACGTCGACCGCGACCGGGCGGGTGCCGCCGACCGGCGTCACCTCACGCTCCTGGAGCACCCGCAAGAGCGCGGCCTGGGACGCCGGCGGCAGATCGCCGATCTCGTCGAGGAACAGGGTGCCGCCCTCGGCGGCGCGGACCAGGCCGGTGTGGTCCTGGTGCGCGCCCGAGAACGCGCCCTTCTTGTGGCCGAACAGCTCGCTCTCGATCAGGTTCTCCGGGAGCGCGCCGCAGTTGACGGCGATGAACTCGCCCGTCCGCTCCGACAGCGCGTGGGTCGCGCGGGCCAGCACCTCCTTGCCGGTGCCGCTGTCGCCCTCGACGAGGATCGACAC
>JAYTAJ010000449.1:0-4116 GCA_043737575.1 Myxococcales bacterium
ATGCGCCACGCCCGCTGGCTCGCGCATCGCGCGCCCCGCTAGGTTGACCCCCGCGGGCGCGGGGCCGACACTGTCGCCGTGGGCTTCGAGACTCCGCTCGCCATCGCGCGACTGGTCATCGGCGTCCTGCTGCTGTTCCTGGGGGCGGAGTGGCTGGTGCGGGGCTCGGCGACGTTGGCGCGCACGCTCGGGGTGCGGACGCTGGTCATCGGGCTGACGGTGGTCGCCTACGGCACGTCGGCGCCGGAGCTCGCGGTGTCGACCGAGGCGGCGGCGGATCACCTGACGCCGCTCGCGCTCGGCAACGTGATCGGCTCGTGCGCCGCCAACATCAGCCTCATCCTCGGCCTGACCGCGCTGATCGCGCCGCCGCGCGTCGACGGCCGCATCATCCGTCGCGAGGTCCCGATCCTGCTCGGCTCGGTGATCGCGATCCCGGTGACCTTGTACGACGGCGTCATCACGCGGCTCGAGGGCGGCATCCTGGTCGGCTGCGCGGTCGCGTTCACGATCGCGACCTTGGCGTTCAGCGGCAGCGCCGACGCCAGCGACGAGGACAGCGAGCTGGGCCAGGCCGCGGCGGACGCGGGCGCCGCGGCGGTCGGCAAGAAGCGCTCGCAGCGATCGCGGCTGTCGGCGCTGGTGGTCGCGGGGCTCGGCGTGCTGCTCCTGGTGCTCGGCAGCCAGCTGTTCATCGACGGCGCCCGCGGCGTGGCCGGCGAGTGGGGCATCTCGGAGCGCATGCTCGGCATGACGATCGTCGCGCTCGGCACGTCGATGCCGGAGCTGATGACGTCGGTGATGGCGGCGCTGCGCGGTCAGGGCGCGCTCGCGGTCGGCTCGGTGATCGGCTCGAACCTGCTGAACGTGTTCCTGGTGCTCGGCACGGTCGCGTACCTGCAGCCGGTGCGGGTCGGCGAGCGCATGCACATCGTCGACGCGATCGGCCTCGGCGCGATCACGCTGCTCGCGATCGCGTTCATGCGCGGGCACCGCCACGTCAGCCGCCTCGAGGGCGCGATCCTGGTGGCGGCGTACTTCGTGTTCATCATCGCGGCAGCGGCCTTCTGAGGACCTGCTAGCTTCGACGGGTGCGTGCGACGCTCTTGCTCATCGCCCTCGCGGCGTGCGGGAATCGCGACTCGCCCGCGCCGGAGCAGCGCGAGCCACCGCCGCGCCGCGTGATCGAGCCGCCGAAGCGCGACATCCGCGCGCTGCCGCCGCATGCGATCGCGGCGACCGGCGTCGGGCCGTACAAGCTCGGCATGCCGATGGCGCAGATCCTGTCGACGCTGCCGTCGGGGCCACGGATCGCGCTGTTGCAGATTCCCGGCGTGCTCGACTACAGCGTCGTGCGCGACGAGGGGCTGGTGGTCGGCGGCGAGCGCCAGGGCGCGGCGTCGTTCATCGCGGTGCTGAAGGTCGGCATCGCCCGCACCACCGACGGCATCGGGGTCGGCGCCGAGGTCGCGGCGCTGAAGCGATCGCTGGGGCCGGCCGATCCCGACGACACGGTCGCGCGCGATCCGCGGCTGTGGGTCGGCGCCGGACTGTCGGGCGCCCGCTTCGTCCTCGGCGCGGGCCGGGTGACGACCTTGATGCTGGCGGCGCCACGACCGCCGCCGCCGAGCGAGATCGACGCGGGCGCGGTGCCGCCGCCGTGTCCGCGCAAGCCGCCGCCGGCCGACGCGCTGGTGATCGTGTCGATCCCGACGTCGGCGAGCGGCGCGTGCCTCGACGGCGCCAACGCGGTGGTCGCGATCGGCGACCTGGTCGTGGTGCTGTCGGAGACCGACGGCAAGGTGCGGCGGGTCGCGAGCCTCGAGCTGCCGGGCCTGCGCTGGGTCGCGCCGATCCGCGTCGCGCCCGGACGCGACGAGCTGGTGGCGGTGAGCCACCGCAGCACCGACGACAGCCTCACCGTCACCGTGACCGCGCTCGCGGTCGAGAGCGGCCGGCTGGTGCGGATCGGCGAGATCGCCGCGTACACCGTCACCAAGACCAGCGCGGCGTGGATCGGCGCGGCGCTGGCCGACGTCGATCTGTATGTCGAGATCGCGCGTCAGGGCGGCGACGACCTCGCGGTCGGTGGAATTCTGGTGAACAGCTCCGGCGGGGGTCCGATCGACGTCGCGCCGCTCTTGCCCGTGACCTTCCGGACCAGCCGTCGGGTCGCCGACGCGCGGCCGCGCCTCGACGCCGGTGCGGACGGACCGGATGCGGGGCTCGATGCGGGCCCGTGAATCCTCTCGGGACCTTTGCGATCGCGGCGTTGTTTCTGCACAATATGCCGACTTGCCTGCGTCGCGTCGCCCATGAAATTCCTCTGCGACCGTTGTAAGACCCGCTACGCGATCGCCGACGAGCGGGTGCGCGGGAAGATCCTGAAGATCCGCTGCAAGAACTGCTCGGCGGTGATCACGGTGCGCGAGGGCATGGACGACGCGGGCGAGCCGACCGCGCCAGCGCCGACGCCGCATGTGCCGCCGCCACCCGCCGCCCTCGAGGAGGAGTGGTACGTCTCCCGCGACGGCGCGCAGGAGGGACCGTTCGCGCTGACCGAGGCCCAGGCGTGGATCGCGGCGCGCGGCCCCGACGACGAGCTGTTCTGCTGGAACGAAGGCTTCGACGACTGGCTGCCGGTCGAGAAGGTCAGCCACTTCCGCGGCCTGCGCGGCGCGCCGAAGGTCCGCGCGCAGACCCGACCGGGCGCGCCGCCAGAGCCGGAGCCGCCGCCCCTGTTCGCGGCGACGATGGCGGCGATCGAGGCCGAGGCGGCGGCCGCCGTCGCGAAGGCCGAGGTCGCGAAGAAGGCCGCGGCGGTCTCGCAGATCCCGTCGGCGAAGACGCCGGCGCCGTCGCAGTGGAGCGCGCCCGCGGCGGAGGCGAGCCCGCCGCCGAAGCCGGCCGCCAAGGCGCCGACGCTGCCGAAGCTGACGCCCGCGGCCGCGCAGCCGCCGCCGCGCCCGAACCTGCCGTCGCCGTTCGGGCTGTCGCCGTCGGTGGCGACGCCGAATCCGATGGCGGCGAACGCGACGCCGACCACGCCGACGGCCGCCGTCGCGCCGCCCGCGGTGGTGGCGATCGCCCCGCCGCCCGTCGCCGCCGCGCCCGTCGCCGCTCCGGCGTGGAGCCCGCCGCCGCCGGTCGTCGCCGGGCGTCCCGCCTCGGCGCGCTTCGACACCGGCGAGGCCGACCCATCGCTGGTCGACGACGAGCGCGCCGCGCCGCCGCCCTCGGCCAACCCGCCCAGCTTCGCCGACGACGATCTCGACATCGGCGAGGTCTCGCGCGTGGTCCGCCTCGCCGACCTCGGCCGCGCCGCACCCTCGGGTCGCGCCGCCCCGGTGAAGCCGCGCACGCCGACCGCGGCGATGGCGTCGATCGGTCGCGGCACCGGCGCGGTGTCGTCGATCCCGTCGACCGCGAGCCCCGACGACGCGGCGGGGCCGCTCGATCTCGGCGCGTCGAGCGTCGCGGCGCCCGCACCGCGCCGACGCGGCCCCGGTCTCTACGTCGCCCTCGGTCTCGGCGCGGTCGCGATCGCGGTGGTCGCGGCGGTCGTGCTCAGCAGCGGCGGCGAGGACACCAGCGGCAACGAGACCACCGGCGGCACCGCCGACTACGGCGATCTCGGCTATCGCCCCAACGATCCAAGCGGCAAGCGGATCGGCTCGAGCGATCCGATCGTCGGCAGCGGCACCGGCTCGGTGAAGACGCCCGATCGCATTCCGATCCGCAGACCGGTCGGCTCGCAGACGCCGACCAACGGCAGCGGCACCGGGACCGGCACCGGCACGGGCACCGGGACCGGCACCGTCGCGGTCAGTAACCCAGGCCTGCCCGATCTGTCCGCCGACGACGTGTTCGCGATGTCATCGCGCATGGAGAGCGGCACCCGGCGTTGCTACGAGCGCGCGATGAAGGAAGATCCGTTCCTGAAGGTCTCGAAGATCAAGGCGACGATCTCGGTCAGCGCCGCCGGGCCGGTCTCGAACGTCACGCTGTCGACGATGGCGACCACGCCGCTCGGCATCTGCCTCACCGCCGCGATCAAGCGCTGGCCGTTCAAGCCGTCGAAGGACGGCATCGTCAGCGAGTTCGCGCTGGTCTTCG
>JAYTAJ010000450.1:0-1728 GCA_043737575.1 Myxococcales bacterium
CACGACGTAGCGCTGCATCTTGCGGCGGGTGTCGTCGAAGCTCGCGCCCGCGCGCGCCTGCTGCAGGCCGACGTAGGCCTCCCACAGCGCGGAGGACCAGACTTCGCCCGCGTTGTGGACCTCGGAGTTCGAGCCGCCGAACGCCACCGGGTGGTTGGTCGGCAGCGGCTCGCCCTCGGTGACGTGGCGGAAGGTGAGCGCGTTCTTCTGCATGTTGGTCGAGTACGGCACGCGGCGGATGCCGAAGTACGGATCGCCGTTCCACGCGTACGCGGCGGTCCCGTAGGCGCCCGCGAGATCGTCGCCGTCGCGCGCGATCGTGAGCAGCGCGATGAAGTCCGCCCAGCCCTCGCTCATCGCGCCGCACATGCGCGTGCCGCACTGGCTCAGGCGGTGATGGACGTAGTGGCCGAACTCGTGCGCGACCAGCCCCGCGTCGAGCCCGCCGTCGGCCTCGGCGCCGACCCGACGGTGCATCGTGACGGTGACCGGGCCGTTGCCGAGATCGCTGCGCAGCGTCGCGCCGTCGGAGAAGCCGACCGAGACGACGGGGATCGTGATCGCGGTCGTGACCGCGGGGTCGTTGGGCAAGCCAGGCGCGGGGCTGCCCGCCACGTTGTGCGCGATGATCACGCCGATCGCGCCCGCGGCCTGGGCGTTGGCGGCCTTGCGCTTGCCGGTGCAGTTGCCGCGCTCGACCAGCGCGATCTTGCCCGCGACCGCGGCGGCGTTGGTCAAGGTCTCGCAGCCGTCGGTCACCGACGCGCCGGTGCCGTCGACGCCCGCGATCAGGACGCCGGTCAGATCGAAGTTGGCGGGGCCGTACGCGGCCGGGCCGTTGGCGGGCGCGTTGCGGTTGCCGGGCTGCGAGGTGATGCTCTCCTCCTCCTCGCCGCTCCACACGTAGACCTGCATGCGCGGCGCCATCCCGTCCTCGGGCGTCGACATGTTCGCGTTGTTGCGGTTGCCCGCGTTGGCGCCGTCCTGGGCCTCGGCGATCAGCGCGTCCTCGTCGAAGCCGCCGCGGCCGAAGTTGTCGGCCTGGCCGTTGCCGGTCGCCTCGGTGAAGCCGGCGTCGTACCAGTCGTCGTGCAGCCAGTTGATGCTGTAGAAGAGCTGCGTGATCGCGGCCTGCTGCTGCGCGTTCGAGACCAGCGGGCTCGCGCTGGTGTCGTAGACCCGATCGAACGAGCCGGGGCTCGTGACCGACGCGCGGAAGTCGCCCGCGGTGAGGCCGCCAGGCGCGTTGATGTCGGTGTACGCGTCGACGTTGTTGCCGACGGTCTCGGTCGCGGTCGCGACGAGCCACGGATCGGCGGGGGCGTTGAGGCCCTCGACCGAGACCAGTGCGGGCGCGGTGAAGGCCGGGCGTCCCGCGCCCGGGTTGCCGGTCGGGTGCGGCGAGAAGTCGGCGACCGGGCCGTCGAAGGGATGCTTGCTCGTCGGGTCGGCCCACACGCGGTAGTTGAACGCGTCGACCGTGAGCTCGCGCCGCGCCAGCACGCGGCCGTCGCGGGCGGCGATCACGGTGCGGTACGCGATCGTGTCGGTCGAGTCGTCGCTCGACGTGTACGACTCGACGACCCAGGCCGCGATCAGCGCGTCGCCGTCGCGGTGCCAGCGCTGGCGGGCCCGGGCCTCCTCGAGGGTGACGTCGGCGACCTGACCGTCGAACCAGGCGCCGTCGCTGCCGACCTTGGCGGCGCGGGCGCGCAGGCCGGGCGTGAC
>JAYTAJ010000451.1:0-9422 GCA_043737575.1 Myxococcales bacterium
TCGGTCTCGGCCAGCGGCAGGCGCTCGCAGAACACGAACAGCGTGTGGCCCAGCTCGATCAGATCGCCGTCGGCGAGGACGGTGCGCTTGGTCGGCTGACCGTTGACGAACGTGCCGTTCTTGGAGTCGGCGTCGGTCAGCACCCAGCGACCGAAGCTCGGCTCGATGCGGGCGTGGCGCGACGACATCCAGCGATCGGGCACCCGCACCGCCAGCTCGGTGCCGACCCGCTCGGCGCCGCGATTGCCGCCGCGGCCGAGCGCCACCGCGGTGACGTCGCCGAGATCGTAGCGGGCCGACCGCGCGCGCGGGCGCTGGCACTCGAGCGCGAGCACCAGCGCTGGCCGGAGCCGTGTCGCATCGGCGCGCGGGCCCGCCTCGTCAGCCAGAGACAAGGTCGCGCCGATCGTGTCCACCATCGTCAGCCGCATCTTAGCCAAAAGGTACCGAGCGTGCCGGCTCGAACATTCCCGACTTCATGCACGCCGATGACGAATGATCCCGGCTCTGCGGTGCGGCGTCGGCATCGCACCGTCGCAGGTCAACCGCGCCGCACCGTCGCGGCTCTCAACCGGCCTTCTTGCGCGACGCCTTCTTCTTCGGCTCGGCGGTGATCTCGGTGACCGCGGCGGGCTCGGCGGCGGGCAGCGCGGCCTTGGCCTGGCCCTGCATCCCGAGGCTCGCCTTCAGCGCTTCCATGAGGTCGATGATCTTGCCCTGCGGCGCCTCGGGGGCGGCGGTGATCTCCTGCCCGTCGATCTTGCCCTGGATGAGCTCCATCATCCGGCCCTTCACCTCGTCGCGGAACTTCTTGTTGTCAAAGGCCTCGACGGTGATCTGCGAGATGATCTGGCGGGCCAGCGCCAGCTCGGCGGGCTTGACCTCGGGCAGATCCGGAATCGGCACCTCGCTCCAGTCCTTCACCTCGTCGGCGTAGCGCAGCTGGTGCATCACCAGGCCGCTGCGGAACGGCCGCAGCGCGACGACGTACTGCTTGCCGCGCGCCGAGTAGGTGGCGATGCCGATGAGGCCGCTCTCGATCATCGCCTGACCGATGAGGCCGTAGGCGCGCTCGCCGCCCTTGTCGGGCCCGAGGTAGTACGACTTCTCGACCAGGAGCGGGTCGACCTGCGACGCGGGGACGAACTCGGCGAGGTCGATCGCGTTGGTCGCGACCGCGTCGAGGGCCTTCAGCTCGTCGGTGGTGAGCACGACGTACTGACCCTTGGCGAACTCGTAGCCCTTCACCATCTGATCGCGCTCGACCACCTCGCCGTCCTTGGTGCAGAGGTACTGCTGCTTCAGGCGCGAGCCGCACGCGGCGTGCAGCATGTTGAACGACAGATCGCCGCCCGACTCGGTGGTCGTGTAGAGCTTGACCGGGATGGAGACGAGCCCGAAGGAGATGGTGGCGGTTCCAATGGCACGGGCCGGCATGGCTCTATGATAGCGGGATGAGCGGCCCCGGGGCTCCCCCGAGCGACGACGATCCGCTCCGGCGCTACCGCGACAAGCGCGACGCCGGCGCGACGCCGGAGCCGAGCGGCGCGCGACCGACCACGCGGCCGGCCAGCGTCGGCGTGTTCGTCGTCCACGAGCACCACGCGACGCGGACCCACTGGGATCTGCGGCTCGAGATCGAGGGCGTGCTGCAGTCGTGGGCGGTGCCGCATGGACCGACGATGGATCCCGACGCCAAGCGGCTGGCGGTGAAGGTCGAGGCCCACCCGATCGAGTACTGCGACTTCGAGGCGGTGATTCCGGAAGGCAACTACGGCGCCGGGCCGATGGTGGTCTGGGATCGCGGTCGGTTCGTGCCCGAGGGCGATCCGCGCGACGGCGTGCGCGCGGGCGAGGTGAAGTTCAGCCTCCACGGCTACAAGCTGCGCGGCGCGTTCACGCTGGTGAAGACCGGCGGCCGCGGCGCCAAGGGCCCGTCGGCGCGCGGGGGCGACGACTGGCTGCTGATCAAGAAGCGCGACGGCTGGGCCGAGGCCGCGCTCGCCGCCGGGCCGCTGTCGGCGGCGAGCGTGCTGTCGGGGCTGACCGCCGAGGAGCTGGCCGCGGGGGCGCCGCGGATCGCGGCCTGGCGCGCCGCGATCGCCGCGACCGGGGCACCGCGCAAGGCGGTTCCGCCGACCGGCTTCGGGCCGATGCTGTGCGAGACCGCCGACGCGCCGTTCTCGAGCCCGCAGTGGATCTTCGAGCTGAAGTACGACGGCTATCGCCTGATCGGCTGGGGCGGCGCGGGCGCGGCGTTGCTGCGCTATCGCTCGGGCGCCGACGCCACCGCGCGCTATCCCGAGCTGGCGGCGGCGCTGCGGGCGCTGCCGGTGCCGGGCCTGGTCGTCGACGGCGAGGTCGTCGTGCTCGACGGCGACGGCAAGCCCGACTTCCACGCGCTGGCCGAGCGCGCGTCGCTGGTGAAGAAGACCGAGATCACGCGCGCCGCGGTCGCGACGCCGGTCCACTGGTTCGCGTTCGATCTGCTCGGCGCCGACGGCGTCGATCTGCGCGGCCTGCCGCTCGAGGCGCGCAAGCAGCTGCTGGCCGGGATCACGCCGCCGGCCGGGCCGATCCGCTACGCCGAGCACGTCGCCGAGGTCGGCGCCGCGTTCCTCACCGCCGCCGCGGCCCAGGGCCTCGAGGGCGTGGTCGGCAAGAAGCTCGGCTCGCGCTACCGCAGCGGCACCCGCAGCAAGGACTGGCTGAAGCTCAAGGTCGATCCCGAGGACGACTTCGTGGTGTGCGGCTTCACGCCGCCGAAAGGCTCGCGAGCCGGGCTCGGCGCGCTGCACCTGTGCGTGCGCGACGGCGACGCCTGGCGCTACGCCGGCAAGGTCGGCACCGGCTTCGACGACAAGACCCTGGTCGCGTTGCGCGCCGAGCTCGGCGCGGCGCCGCGGTGGTCGCCGTCGTTCCCGCGGCCCGAGCAGTCGGCCGACGCGATCTGGATCGAGCCGACCCGCGTCGTCACCGTCCGCTTCCGCGAGTGGCCGGCCGACTCGACGTTGCGCTTCCCGGTGTTCGTGCGGCGCCGCGATGACAAGGCCGCTGCCGACTGCCGGATGCCGGCGCGCAACACCGGCGAGCTCGCCGATCGCGAGGTCGCCGAGCGCGAGCTGGCAGGGCTGGCGATCCTGCAGGACGACGCGCCGCGCCGCGCGCTCAACCTCACCAACCTGAAGAAGGTGTTCTGGCCGTCGCCCGACAACCTCACGAAGGGCGATCTGATCGCCTACTACCGCGACGTCGCGCCCGCGATCTTGCCGTACCTCGTCGATCGTCCGGTCGTGATCACCCGCTACCCCGACGGCATCGACGGCAAGATGTTCTATCAGAAGGATCTGCCCGAGTGGGCGCCGGCCTGGCTGCGCACCGTCGCGCTGTGGACCAACCACAGCAACCGCGACATCCACTACGTCCTCGTCGACGACGCCGACGGCCTCGCGTACCTCGCGAACCTCGGCTCGATCCCGATCCACGTCTGGGCCAGCCGTACCGTCGACCTCGGTCGCCCCGACTGGACGATCATCGATCTCGATCCCAAGGGCGCGCCGCGCGAGCACGTCGTGCCGCTCGCCCTCGCGATCCACGAGCTGTGCGAGTCGATCGCGCTGCCGAACTACGTGAAGACCAGCGGCCAGACCGGACTGCACGTCTTGATCCCGCTCGGCGGCCAGCTGACCTACGAGCAGGCCCGCAACCTCGCGTACCTGATCGGCATGGTGATCGAGCAGCGCCATCCGACGATGGCGACGACCCACCGCAACCCCGAGCGACGCCAGGGTCGGGTCTACCTCGACTGGGGCCAGAACGCCCACGGCCAGCTCCTGGTCGCGCCGTACTCGGTGCGCCCGGTCGCGAGCGCGCCCGTGTCGATGCCGCTGCGCTGGCACGAGGTGACGCCCGACCTCGATCCGCGCTGGTACAACATCCGCACCGCGCGGGCGCGGCTCGACGCGATGGGCGACGATCCGGTGCGGGCGATCCTGACCGAGCGCCCCGATCTGCTCGCCGCCCTCGGCAAGCTGCAGGCGCTGCTCGCGTGACGCGCGCGCACGGCGCTCACATCGCGCGCGGGCCGGCCTCGGTCTGGTAGGTCCATGAAGCACGCGATCGGTCTCCTGGTGATCCTCGGCCTGACGACTGCCTGCGATCGGGACCGCGCGCGCGCGCCAGAGCCGGCGACCGCGATGCTGGCGGTCGGGTTCGATCGCGAGATCGTCGTCTACGACCTGACCGGGCACCCGCTGCGTCGACGGTCGTCGACCCCGGTCGAGCCCGGCACGGTGGCGGGCCTGTACTGGCCGCGCGCGGACGGCCCGGTGGTGGTCAGGGACGCGCAGGACGGCGTCCGCTGGATCGACGGCACGACCGTCCGCTCCGTCGACGTCCCCGGCCACGGCCGCATCGACCGCGTCATCCAGACCGCGGCGGGTGGCCTCTGGCTCGACCGCTGCGTCGGCAAGGACGACGAGTACCTGAAGAACGAACCCTGTAGCGAGCATGGCTATTTCGAGCTGCCGCCCGGCACCGGCCGCGTCTCGATCCCGCCGACGCGGGCGCCGCTCCCCGCGGTGACCGCGCCGTCCGACGTCACGCTGTCGACCCACAGCAGCCCGGGGCCGCACGGGCTGCGGCACGAGCTGCGGTGCCGCGATGAGTCCGGAACCCGGACGATCAAGCCCGACGCCGAGCTCACCGCGCCGCCGACCTGGCGGTGGATCTCGGCGACGCCGCCGATCGCCATCGTCGAGCTCGCGTTCCGCGACGCCGACGAGGTCGCCGGGCCGCAGGTGCTGCGCGGCTGCACGCTCAGCGACGACGCGTGGTCGATCGTGGTCGGTCCGGACGGGCTGCGGGCCGAGCGCATCGGCGACGCCTGGGTGATCTTTCGCCACCAGACCCGCGTCGCGGAGATCGGTGGTCATTTTCTGGTGTTCGCGGGCGTTCCCAGCCCACTCTGACGGCCGATGACGGAATCGTCGATGGCGTCCGGAGGTTGTAGCGCGATGCCACGGGTCGCTGGGTTTGTGATCGTGCTCGTCGTCGGTTGTCGCGGTGGCGCGCCACGCGAGCAAGCGGCGGTCCCGCCTGCTGCGGATGCCGCGATCGCGGTCGTGGTCGATGCGGTCGCGGTCGACGCGGCGGCGGAGGTCGATGCCGGGCTCGACGACGCGGCGGTGGCGGCGATCGATCGCTCGCCGCTCGCGGTCCGGCTCGAGCGCATCCGCGGCAAGCAGGCGTCGTCGGCGGCGCTGATCGACCCGACCGCGGGCGTCGTCGTCCGCGATCACCAGGGCGCGCACCGCGTGTGCGGCGCGGCGCTGCCCCTGTTCTTCGAGGCGATCGACGGCGCCCTCGCCAGCGCCACCGCACCGACCTGCGATGGCACGACCTGCGTTGTCCAGGTCCCGGCGCCGATCGCCGACGACGAGCCGAACCTCGCGCTCGGCTTCGTCGGCTCGCCGCCGCGCCTCGAGGCGGTGGTGTGGCAGGAGCCCGGCCCGCGCGGCGCGGTGTCGCGACGCGACGTCGCGCGTGCGATCCGCGCCGCGGGTCCCGCGTGTCCGCCCGACGCCACCGCCGCGGCCGCGATCGCGGCGGCGCCGCCTGCCACCGACGGTCCGATGGCGACCAAGGCGTGGATGCGCGAGCTCGCCGACGGCCGGATCGCGGCGACGACGCTGGTCGATCCGAGCGTCGGCATCGTCGTGGTCGCCTACCACAGCGGCAGCGACCGCATGACGCCGACCACCCGGACCTCGCAGCGGCGGTGCGGCGACGCCGCGATCCGCGAGCTCGAGCGGCGGCGGCCGAACCTGAAATCGATCGTCGCCTACGAGGACGACATCTTTCACTGCGCCAACCGTCCGGTGCCGACCTGCGTCGTCGGCTCGGTCGGCGAGGGCATGCTCGCGACGCGGTTCCGGTTCCGCGCCAGCGGCGGCGCCCTCGTGGTCGACACCGTCATCGACGTCGACTCCAGCTACGCCGCGTTCGACCAGCCCGCGGTCCTGGCGCGGCTGCGGGCCCAGCAGCTCGGCGGGACCTGCGCGCCATGACGCCGCGGGTCCGTGGCACCATGCGCGCGTGCGCTTCTTCATCGGCACCAGCGGCTTCGCGTATCCGCAGTGGCGCGGGCGCTTCTATCCCGACGAGCTGCCCGACGACGACTACCTCGGCTACTACGCGGCGCGCCTGACCACCGTCGAGATCAACAACACGTTCTACCGGATGCCCAAGACCGACGTCGTCGCGCGCTGGCGCGATCAGGCGGCGCGGCCCGACTTCCGCTTCGTGTGGAAGGCGTCGCGCCGCATCACCCACGAGGCCAAGCTCAAGGGCCCCGACGCCCACGACTCGATGGCGTGGCTGTGGAAGGTCGCGGCGCCGCTCGGCGATCAGCTCGGCCCGGTGCTGTTGCTGACGCCGCCGTACCTGAAGAAGGACGTCGGTCTCTTGCGCGAGTTCCTCGCCGCGTCGGTGCCGGCGGGGCGCGCGGTCGCCTTCGAGCTGGCGGGCGCGGCGTGGGACTCTGACGACGTCGATCAGGTGCTGGCCGATCACGGCTGCGCGCGCTGCATCGCCGACAAGGACGACGGCAGCGCGCGGCTGGTCCGGACCGCGACCTGGGCCTACGTGCGGCTGCGCAAGGACGACTACGCCGACGCCGAGCTGGCGGCGTGGCGCGATCGCCTGCTCGGCCTCGGCGTCGACACCGCGTGGGTGTTCTTCAAGCACGAGGACACCGCGCGCGGCGTCGAGATGGCGCAGGCCCTGGCCGCGCTCACCTGATCCCGATCCAATCGCCCGGACTCCTCGCGTCTGCGATTCCACGATCGCGGACCCGCGGCGCCCCACGTGGGCGGATCGACGTCGCCGCGCCGCGGGCCCGACGCTTGCTGTGTCGCCCAGTCAGCAACACAGGAGCTTCGTCATGACGGCAATCTCTCTGCACCTCGGTCTCAACGCGGTCGATCCCGCACACTACGCTGGCTGGGACGGCGCGCTCGCGGGCTGCGAGAACGACGCGCGTGATCTCGCCGCGATCGCGCGCAGCCAGGGGTTCGATGCCCGCGTCGTGCTCACCCGGGACGCGCGCGCCGAGGTGGTGCTCGGGTTCCTCGATCGCGCGGCGAGCACGCTCACGCGCGGCGATCGCGTGCTCGTGACCTTCTCGGGGCACGGCTCGCAGGTCGACGCCACCGACCTCGGCGAGATCGATCGGCTCGACGAGACCTGGGCGCTCTACGATCGCATGATCATCGACAACGAGATCCGCGCGGCCCTCGACCGGATGGCCGCGGGCGTCGGCGCCGTGGTCGTCCTCGACTGCTGTCACAGCGGCACCGCGTTCAAGGCCGCGTTCACCGCGCGCGATGCCGAGCCCAGCGTCTCGCGCATGGTGCCGCCGCACGTCGCGCGCGCGGCGGTCACGGCGCACCGCGAGCTCTACCAGCGGGTGGCGGCCGCGGCCTCGCACGCGCGCGCGCGGCAGTCGGGTGCGGGCGCCGCGATCCTGCTGGCAGCGTGCCAGGATGATCAGCTCGCCGCCGACGGCCTCCTGAACGGACGCTTCACGGGCGCCCTGAAGCAGGTCTGGAATCGCGGCGGCTTCGTCGGCGACCACCGCGCCTTCCATCGGGAGATCGTGCGCCTGATGCCGCGCGATCAGATCCCCAACCTCGAAGGCCTCGGCCCTGCCGTCGACGAGCTGCTCACCGAGCGGCCGTTCGCGAGCACGGGCGGCTCCACCAACCCTCGCACGGAGAGCACCATGAGCGCGATCAGCAACATCAACGGGAACTGGGACGAGGTGGCGGCGGCGTTGTCGCAGCGGGCCAGCGCCACGCGCGGCGACGGCGACTTCCTCGCGCGCGTCATCGCCACCAACGCCGCGTCGGCGCAGGCGGCGTTCTTCGGGTCGGCCGCGCCGACGGCGGCTCCGACGACGCCGACCAAGGCGGGCAGCCGCGGCGGCACCGTGGCGCGCGCGTTCTGGTGGGGCTTCCACATCGAGATCAGCCACGAGGATCTGCAGGTGTTCCTGAGCTCGGCCGATCCGATCAACGCGGTGATCGGTGCGATCGGCGGCGGCATCCCGAGCCCCGCGGCGCCGTTCATCGCGATCGCCGCGGCGTTCGTCGCGGGCGCGCTCGGGCTGTTGCGCAGCCTCGATCGGGGCCGCGGCGTCTACGTCAGCATGAGCTGGTTCGCACCTGGCATCTTCATCCCGACGTCGGTCTGACCGGCCCGGACCCCGCGCGGGCATCGCGTTCGGGTAGCCTTCGGTCCGTGAAGACCGCGTGCATCGGCGGCGGCCCGGCCGGGCTCTACCTCGGCATCCTGCAGAAGCTGGCCGATCCGCGCCACGAGGTCGTGGTCTACGAGCGCAACCGCCCCGACGACACGTTCGGCTTCGGCGTGGTGTTCTCCGAGGCGACCTTGTCGCACTTCGCGGCCGCCGATCCGGTGACCCACGCGGCGATCACGCGGCAGTTCGCGCGCTGGGACGACATCGAGACCCACGTCGGCGGCGAGGTCTTCACCTCGACCGGCCACGGCTTCTGCGGCCTCGAGCGCCAGCAGTTGCTGGTGATCCTGCAGGCGCGGGCCCGCGAGCTCGGCGTCGAGCTGCGGTTCGAGCACGCCGTGCGATCGCTCGACGAGTGCGCCGACGCCGACGTGATCGTCGCCAGCGACGGCGTCGCGTCGTGGGTGCGCGACGACCGCGCCGCGGATTTCGGCCCCGACGTCGACGTCCGGCCCAACAAGTTCGTCTGGCTCGGCACGACGGTGCCGTACACCGCGTTCACGTTCGTGTTCCAGCCAAGCGACGTCGGCCTGTTCCGGGTCCACGCCTATCGCTACAGCCCGACCGGCTCGACGTTCATCGTCGAGTGCACCGCCGCGACCTGGCGCGCCGCCGGGCTCGATCGCACCGACGAGGACGGCACGATCGCGATCCTCGAGCGCATCTTCGCCGATCACCTCGGCCCGCATCGGCTGATCAAGAACCGATCGATCTGGCGCAGCTTCCCGACGGTGCGCAACCGATCGTGGCGGTCGGGCAACGTCGTCTTGGTCGGCGACGCCGCGCACACGGCGCACTTCTCGATCGGCTCGGGCACCAAGCTGGCGATGGAGGACTCGATCGCCCTGTCCGACGCGCTGGTGGCGCAGCCCGACGACGTCGGCGCCGCGCTCGCCGCGTACGAGGCGCGGCGGCGGCCCGAGGTGCTGGCGCTCCAGGCCGCGGCCCAGGCCAGCCTCGAGTGGTTCGAGGGCACCGAGCGCTACCTCGGCCTGCCGCCCGCGCAGCTCTGCTACAGCCTCATGACCCGCAGCCTGCGGGTCAGCCACGCCAGCATGCAGAAGCGCGACCCGACGCTGGTGGCCGCGGTCGAGGCGCTCCT
>JAYTAJ010000452.1:0-4109 GCA_043737575.1 Myxococcales bacterium
GGACGCCGCCCTGTTCGACGAGATGACCCAGAAGGTCCTCGACGCCCCCGGCGACATCATCCCCGAGCTCGCCGCCGAGACCGCCGTCGAGAAGCGCAAAGCCGAAGCCCTCCGCAAGCGCAAGGCCGACGGCGAGTTCCCGTTCTGAATTGAACCCTGCACCCGGTGCGTCGCGCGCGACATCCGCCTCCCGCTCGGACGGGGGGCCGCGGCGCGAGGGACAGAGCGATCACTCGAACGATCCCAGTCTCGAACGATGCCAGTCCGACTCACTCGGTGAATCGCACCGACGCCGCGATGCCACAGAGCATCTCCCGCCCGCCGGCCCGTTCATATCGCTGCCGAGAGATCGAGTGGACCGTGGCTCCGTGAGCGACCGCGAGGACAGCGATGTCTTTCTCGTAGTCCACCGCGCACGCCGCGATCAGACGCCCGCTCTCGGTCACGGCCTCGTCGTACCACCAGCCCTCGCGCTGCGAGTTCATCCTCAGCTCGGCGGGCGCACTCGCCTCGTCGAGCAGACGCTGCAGCGCGTGGCGCAGCGAGACGTCCGGCTCGATCGATCGCACCATCGAGACCACGACGACCAACTCGCCATCACGAGAGGCTACATCGAACGTCGGCTCAACCGCCGCGCGCGCACGAACGTCCCAGCCGACGGGAATCGTGAGCTCGGCACCGTCCAAGGTCACCTGCGTCAACGGCACCGGGGCCGCCTGCGGGGCGCGAGGACACGCCGACGGCGTCTCGCACGCCATGGTGGCGACGGCGATCAGCGCCAGCACCCGCGCCGTCACAGAAGATCCTGGAGCCGCTTCGGCTTGGCGCTGCCACAGCGCACACGCGAGTCGAGGGGAGCGGTCTCGTCAATGCTGAACGCGATGTCACCGCCGAAGTAGACGCGAAAGGTGTTGCCCTTCGGCGTGCCCAGTGTTCCGTCGATTGCGCTGATGAAATTCTCGGCCGTCGTGAGGACCACACGCATGTACCCGACGAGGGCGCTGGGCACGGCGGCGGGACGCGCATGCATCCCAGCCTTCATCGGAGCCGCGTACCAGTCGTCGACGACGTCCTGGGCCAGGGTGCTCGTTACGCCTTCGTCCACATCGAAGAAGACCGCGGCGAGGGACTCCTTCCCGCGGCCACGGGCGTCCACCTGAGTTCGTTGCAGGGAGAGGGCCACATAGAACTCGTTCCAGAGACGGCTCGCATAGGCATGACACAGCTCGTGAGCAACGGCACCGACCGCGACTTGGTCAACGCGAATGACGATGACGTCGCGAGCAACCGAGTAGAACGCCCCTGGAGACTGGCCGCTGCGCTTGGTCTTCGGGCGTATCAGGTTCTTCTGCTGCTGCGTCAGAGCGGTCGATGCGGTCACCGGGATGAGCGTGACATCGGGTCCTCGCCCGAAGCCAGATATCTCCTTGCTGGCGGTGATGGGAATGTACTTCGTGATCAGCGCCTGCTCTTCGGCGAGCAGCTCATCACTCAGGACGCCCAACGACGCCGCGAAGTCAGCCTTGCCGAGCACCGTGATCGGGACGGCATCGCCAGGCCTGTGCTTCGCGATCCCGCCGTACTTGGCGTAGCGAGCCGCGTAGAATGGCCGCAGCTCGTCCACCAGTTGCTGAGCCTCGAGCTGCGCCGCGGCCACGGCGCGCGCCTCGGACTGCTCCGCACCCTTGCGGAGCGTGCGACCGATGAAGGTTCCGCGGACCGATGGCTCGGCTCCTGGCGTCGCCTGCGCCACGCGCGTGCCGCGATTCGCAGGCGCCGTGCCGCGATGGCCCGGGCCGGTCGCGCGGTACGACGGGCCGGTCAGCGCGGCGTGGTTGTCGAGGTCGTCGGGCGGGCTCATCACGGCTCGGTATCCGGAGGCAGGACCAGGCTCGGGGTTGCGCCGCGGACGACCGTCACCTTCTCGATGTCGGGATCGCCGAGCTGCCCCGCGAGGATGCGGGCGCCGCGGCGCAGGTTGTCGAGGCGGATGCGCGCGGCCTCGGCCTCGAGCTTCACCGCGTCGGCGGCGCGGTGGCGGAGCTTGTAGTCCTCGAGGATCGGCTGATCGGCGGGCAGCGCCTCGATGAACAGCGCGACGGTGGGAACGACGATCACCTCCTCGAGCGGCCGCGGATCGGCGAGGACGCGGCGGTGGGCCTCGTCGAGGCCCGGGCGGATCGCGGCGAGGGCGTCGGGCGCGAGCTGCTGCTTCAGGCAGCAGAAGTACGCCTCGAGCTCGGCGCGCGTGAGGTTGCCGAGGTGATCGGGATCGTGCGCGCCGCTCGCGCGATCGACGTACGGCACCATCAGGTAGCGCGCGATCAGGTTGGGCTCGCGCATCGGGAAGATGGCGTAGTTGCCCTTGTAGCCGAGCGGCCGATCGAGATCGGCGATCTGTCCGAGCGGCACCGTGGCGCCGGTCAGCGTCGCGGCGAGCTCGGCGCGGACGACGACGGGCGGCGTCCAGTACGGCGGCAGCGGCGGCGCGGTGTCGTCGGCGACCACGCGATACGACAGCGCGCCGTCGACGGTGGGCACCGGGATCTGGTGCAGGCGGAAGTACCGCTGATCGGGCGGCTCGTGATCCCAGATCGCCTGCATGTAGTAGAGGATGTTCTGCTTGAGGTGCAGGCGCAGCCGCTGGACCTCGACGGTCTTGTCGAGCAGCGCGCGGCTCGCGGCGGCCCAGGTGTCGGTCGCGCCCGTGAGCGTCGCCAGCTCGCGCTGGAGCTGCTCGGCGATGGCGCGCTCGTTGGACTCGGCCCGATCGAGGCCCTCGCGCGCCGCCTCGAGGCGCCCGCGGTTGGCCTCGTCGCTGCCGCCGCCGAGGATCCAGCTCACCACCTTCTCGACCGTGTCGACGATGACGCCGTCGTCGGCGCCCGCGGCGCGGCGGATCGCGCGCTGCACCGACTGGAACAGCACGTCGGAGCTGGCGTGCGCGGCGGTCAGGCTGTCCTTCAGCGCTGCCACCACCTGCCGTTGCTGATCGAGGTTGGCACGGAGCTGGCCCACCGTCGCCTCCTCGCCGACCAGCGAGCTGGTGACCAGATCGAGCGCGGATGTGAACGACCGGTCGAGCAGCACGCGGCGCAGGATCCAGTCGTGCTGCAGGATCCACGTGACGTTGATGTGGTCGGGGCGCGGCACCGGCTGCGCGACCAGCACCACCGGCGTCACGCGGTGGAGATGTTCGGACACGTGGTAGCGACGCTGGAGCTGATAGAAGAGGAACGTCACCGCCAGCTCGTCATTGGGATTGACTAGCTTGCCGCTCGCCTCGGTGACGATCTCCTCGCTGCGCTCGAACACGACGTCGACGGAGCGGTCGACCTCGTACTCGGCCGACGCCTTGCGGACCGCCTCGCGGAAGCTCTGGCGAGTGTCGCTCGACGTCCGCGCGTCGTCGACGCTGACGCTGCCCGTCACCGGGCCGTAGCTCCCGCTCGCCTCGAAGCCGGTGCGGTGCTCCGCGGTCGCGACGATATCGCGGACCGCGCGTTGGGTCGACTGCTCCTCGCTGCGCGTGACGCTGCGGAACTTCTCCTTGGTCTCGACGCGCCGCTTGCTGGTGGTCGTCACCTTGCGCGCGTAGCTGCGCTCCTCGCGCGGCGTCAGCGTGATCGTCTCGACCAGCCGCCCGGCCTGATAGCCGAGGGGGCGCCACACCTGACGGTAGGTGGTCACGAGGCCGAAGTTGATCGCGGTGCCGCTGTCGTCGGAGGCGTAGACGGTGAAGCGGTACGGCTCGGCGAGCTTGCGCTCCAGCTCGTCGAGCAGCGCCGACACCCAGCGCGTGCCGTCGTCGCCAAGCGGATCGACCAGGCCGGTCGTGAGATCGAGCGCGAGGGGGAACGTGTGCCGCTGCTTGGCCGCGGGCGCCTCGCGGGTGAGGAAGCGTGCCTCGCGACGCAGCGCCCCCGTCGCGTCGACCTCGGTCCGCGTCGGCGCGCGGCCCCCGAGCCGATCGACCTCGGCGTGGAGCTGCGTCGCCGCCTCCACCGCCTCCTCGTCGACCAGATCGCGCCACACGTCCTCGAACGGGATCTGGATCGCGTGGAAGTCGAACAGCGCGGGCGCGTCGGCGGGACCGCTGCTCACGTCGA
>JAYTAJ010000453.1:0-21139 GCA_043737575.1 Myxococcales bacterium
CAGCCATCGAGCACCTGACAAACGCGCAATATTCGTCAGCGAAGAGGTCGGCAGCATCGAGAAATCTGCGTGCCGCAGGCGGGCGAGAGCACCGCTTAGGGTCCGGGAATGGGGAAGTCGACCGGTCACCGCTGCTCCTGGCGTGGGCGGATGACGTAGTTCCAGTCGCCATGGAAGTCGTGGCGCTCGATCTTCAGGGCACTCAGCTCCTTCTTCGACACCTTCTTGCCCGTCGGGTAGCTGCTGCGATCGAGGCGCGCGCGCACGACGAGACCGCCGCGGTTGGTGGTGTTGCCGATGAGGTTGATGACGGTCTCGTAGGTGCGCAGGGGCCGGCCGCGCCAGTTGATCGAGATGAAGGAGAACAGTCGGTGCTCAACCTTGTTCCACTTGCTGGTGCCCGGCGGGAAGTGGCTGACGTGGACCGACATGTCGAGCTTGTCGGCGACGCGCTGGAGTTGGTGCTTCCACACATGCGAGCGGTAGCTGTTGCTACCGCCGGCGTCGGCGGTGATGAAGATCTCGCGCGCTTCGGGGTAGCGCTTCGAGCCGACCTGCTTCCACCACGCCTCGATCGAGGTGACCGCGAACACCGGCGTGTCGTGATCGACGCCCACGCTCACGAAGCCGTCGTTCGCAGCGAGGTCGTACACGCCGTACGGGATCGCCTTGCCGACGGCATCGGACGGAAAGTCGTGGACGTCCACGAGCTCGGGCTCGCCCTGCGGCTGCCACTCGCGTCCGCCGTTCTTGAAGTTGCCGACCAACTCCTTCTTCTTCGTGTCGACCGAGATCACCGGGACGCCGCGCTCGACGCAGTCCTGGGCCTTCGCGTTGATGTGCTCGAACTGCGCGTTGCGATCCGGATGCTGCGCGCCTTCGACGGACTTGTTCGGCGCCTGGAGGCTGTAGCCGTGGTCGCGGAGCAGCTTGGCCACCGTCTTGTGACTGACCCGAATGCCGTGCTGCGCGAACAACTCGGCGGCCAACACGTGCGTGCTCTTGCACGTCCAACGCAGAGGCGACTCCGGGTCCCCGCGCGTGACCGGATCGACGAGCTTCTCGAGCGCCGGCCACACCTCGGGATGTGCGGCCTCAAACGGTCGCTTGCCGGGACTGCGCCGAACCTTGACGACGTCTGCGGGCACAGCGCCGGCACGAGCTTCGTCCCGGCCCTTCCGGACCGTGCTGATCGCCATCCCCGTCGCGCGCGCCACCGCGGCCACGCCGCCGTGGCCGATCGCGCCCGCCTCCGTCCCCGCCCACAGCCGACGAGCTCGCTCATCCATGGTCGCCTTCAACAGGCGCCACTTCTGGCGAACCGACTTCTCCGCGTCCACTGCGAACGTAGATCACGTCGAGGGCGCCCCGTCGATCCGCCAAGATCCATTTCCGATCGCCAATCGATCGACTCACCCAATCCCGGACCCTAAGGCATGGTTCTGTCGAGACGCCGCGACTGCGCAGAATCGAACGGGTGAGACGATCTCTATCCGATCGGGGCGGCCAGCGCCGTCTTGGGAACATCAAGACGACCATGAACAGCACGGCGACTTTGCGCCGGTCGCGATCATCGCGCACGAGTGGGGCCACCGGAACCAGGCGCTCGCGGGACTGAGCGGCCCCGGGCCGATCAACGTTCTAGAACGAGCAGCACGCCGACTGTCAGGCCAGCGTCTTCGCCGCGGTCGAGGAGCAGCGCGGCCTGCTCGACGTGGGTGACGTGATGGACGCCTTCACGTCGCTGTGCGCCGGCGGCGGGACCTCTGGGTGGTTCGATCCGAGCAGCCACGGGACCTGCAACGAGCGAGTCGACGCCTTCCGGTCCGGCTACGTCACGCGCAGCCGCAGTTGCCGCAGCTCTGCGGCCCCCGGCCGCTCCAGACCATTGTCGCTGCGACGAGTACCTCGCCGGGCGATCGAGCCGCGCGTCAGGCCGCGACCGGATCGGCGTCGAGGACCGCCTGGTACCAGCGCCCGTACCCCTTCGACAGGGAGTGCATTGCCTGCGCGACCGCGCCCTGATCGAGCAGGTACGCGGCGAACCCGAAGCAGTAGTAGCCGAGCCCGTCGCGGGGGTCGATCGTCAGTACCCGCGCACAGACAGCGCGCATCTCGTCTTCGAGCCCCGCGACTCGCAGCAGGCGGGCGTACTCGACGAGGTGCAATGCGGCGTCGGGATGGAGCGCGGCGCCCAGTACGCACAGCACGCCACGGTAGATCGCGATCGCTTCGTGGTGCCGGCGATCGGTGACCAGCCCACGCGCGAGGCACCGCCACAGCAGGGCATGGCTCGGGGCCGCGCCCGGCGGGGCGGTCGGCGCGTACTCGTCGAGATAGGCCTCGATCAGGCGGCGCGCGCGCGTGACCTGCCCGGTTGCCTCCAGCGCAGAAGCGAACAGGCTCAGCGAGCGCTCGTCGTGATCGGCCAGGGAGATGTCGCGTAGCGCCGCGACCGCGCCGTTCGCGTCGCCATGGTGCAGGCGTCCGGCGGCGATGATGCAGGCCACAGTGATCCGTTCCTCGTCGTCGCCAACGAACCCGACCGGTAGCTCCGAGATCATCGTCCCCAGGAGGATCTCGACGGCGTGGAGGTTCATCGCCGCCTCGAAGTCCCCGGTCTGGCGCTGGCGGGCTACCTCGACCGCAAGCTTGTACGCGTCGCGCGCATCGGCGACCCGCCCTTGCGCGAGCGCGAGCGCACCCTGGGCCCCATGCCACGACTCGTCGCGCGAAGCATGCCCCGCGAGGCTGGCAAGCAAGGTCGTCACCATCGGGTAGTTCTCGAGGTGGAGCGCGCACACTGCGTGAGCGAGAACCAGGTAGTACGGCTCGAACCCGGGCGCGTATGTCGCGAGCTGCAGCCGACCTCGCTCGAGGTTCGCGGCGGCGAGATCGACCTCGTCTCGCGCGTAGGCGGAGGCCGCGTCCTCGAGCGTCCGCACCAGGAGGTTGAGCTGCGCTTGCGGCCGGGTCGCCACCCGCGCGCGGACCTCTGGCTCCGTGGCGGCGAGCTCGTCGAGCGTTCGCCGCGACAGCGGCAGTCGCGGAGGATCGGCAGCGGCGGCCACGTAGGTCTCCTCGACGATGCCGAGGATCTCGGCGGCGACATCCTCCATCCTCTGCGGCTCAGGTGGGCTATGCCAGACGATGTCGCGAAGATCGCCGAACGGGGCCGGCCACACCGACCAGACCGGCGCGTCCGGCAGCACTACCACGAACAGCCTGGCGCGTGCCGGCAGGCCCCGGGCCAGCGCGGTCGCGACCTCACCGGCCACGAAGCAGTTCTGCAGGCTGCGGGAGGACACGATCACCACGAACAGATCGCACGCGAGGACCTGCCGGACCTCGACGTGGAGAGGTCCGCCGATGGTCGTGCGGTCCTCGGCCAGGTAGTCCCAGACCGCCACGCCGGCACGCTCGAACGCGTAGGCGAGGCGGCGAAACCAATCCTTGTCGGCGGAGCTGTGACTGATGAAAGCCGTGGTCACAACGCCTCCTGGCTCAGTTCCCGATGCCTCGGCCGAAGGGGTCAGCCGCGCACCCCTTCGGCATGGAGGTCGGCAGCGTGACGCGGGGCCGCGGCGCCCGCTGCCGGCTGATCTTGCGGAGGAACGACTGCCACGCGTCAGGGTGATGTATCTTGACGTAGCGGAAGAAGGCCGCGGCGCGGGAGATCGACTCGACCGCGCGATAGACGGTCGGATTGAGCGATGCGATGGTGTCCGGGTCCGACAACGGGTTTTCGTCGTCGGACAGATAGGAGACCTCCAGGTCGAGCGCGGTCAAGCTCAGCGAGAACAGCGACTTTCCACGCGTCTCGTCGTCCACGATGTCGGAAGCGATCGTGTGGACCAAGCCATCGACAGCCTTAGCCGTGCTCGCCCGCTGCGCCTCCGACCAGCCGGGCTCATCGAGCTTGCCCTGAATGTACTCCTGCAGCGCGTGCGCCTTCTCCCGCTGCTCGGTCCTTGTCAGCGCGTCGATCTGATCGGCCAGCGCGATCCGACCATCCCAGCCCAGCTGCTCGCCCGCGGTGCGCCACAGCCGATAGGTCGGCCCACCGGTAAAGGCGATGTGACCGTCTCTCCCTTCGAACTCGATGCGAGCCAGCACATCCGTGAGGATGTACGACACGAACCGTGCTCTGACGTCGTCCATCACCTCGGACAGCCGTTCGGCGCGAACCGCGACCTCGTTCGCAGTCGGCGCGGCCTCGCCAGTCCCGAGGACGTATCGTCGCCCATCGCGGACCAGGTCACCGTAGTCCTCCGAGATGCCGATGAGGTCGGCCTGCATCAGGCGCAGCCCGGCCAGCGTCCCGTCCACCTCCTTGGCGTAGTTGAACACGAACGAGCACTCCTTCTCGTCGTCCGTCATCGGGTCACGCAGCTCGCCGAACGCTGTCACGAGCTCGATCGTGTCCTGGTCGGCCCACTTGGCGGTGGGGAGCACGACCCAGTCCGGCATGTCCAGGTCATGGCTCACCCCGTCGAGCACCACCTTCACGCGGTGGCCATCGCGGGCACGCGATCGGTACTCGAGGACCAAGGACGAGGGTGCCGAGCCAGCGGGCTCGGCGACCGCGCCGAACGCGACGCCACCGACACGCCTGACGAAGCCGCCCGACCCGAGCGCGCGCGCTCCGCTGCCGAACGGCACATCGGCGCCGAGTCGCGCGGCCGGTCGGTGAGCGAACGTCCGCCGCCCCAGCTCGAGGCTCGCTGTCGCGACCGAGCACAACAGCGTCAACACCACCAAGATGAGTGCCAGGATCCGCTTGTTCACGATGCGCCGACCTTTCCGGGAAGCCTGCGACGCCGCGCCGCCTTGCCTCTCGAACCGCGTAGACGCCATCGCCGCGTCGGATCGAACGAAGAACCGTCAGACGCCGTCGCCGAGGAGCGTCGTGAGCGCGGGCGCCCATCGGGCGAGGCGGGGGCGGTGCAACCCCACGATGCGCCACCGCGCGAGGAGGGCGAGACGCGCCAGCGTGCGCCCGTAGACGTCGGGAGTCGTGTCGGCGATGGCGATGGCGTCCAGCCAGCGTCCGTCCACGGCGAACGCGAGCGCGACATCGGCGGACTCGGACCACGAGCGCGAGGCCTCGATCGGAGCGAACAGCGTGGTGCGCGCCCGCGCGAACCGCTCGTCGCCGCCGGCCTCGTGCAGCCGGCGAAGCGCGATTCCTTGCCACGTGGTCGATGCCACGAGTCGCGACGAACAACTCGATCTCGGCACCGACCAGATCGATGCCGCGCTGTGTCGCGACGCCAGCACGATCAGCTTGTCAATGTCGCGCACTGCCTCGGCGAGGCCGGCGGGCACTGGCCGTCGGCGACGATGCGATCGCGATCGAGAAACACGCGCCGACGCGGTCGACCTGGCCCCCACGTGCTCGCGATCATCGTCTTTCAGCCATTGGGCGGCAGCCACATCTCATCGGACACGGAGGGCTCGCGATGATAGCGCGCAGTTGGCCTACGGGCGGGTGAGTCCGCCCAGGATGAGCTCGATCGCCCGCGTGCTATCACGCGTCCAGAAGAGTTCCCGGTTCTCGGCGTCGGTGAGCCGGTTCGCCTTCGACAGCCCGGCCAGTCCGTGCTCTTGGATCCATGCCTGCATCGCCGGATAGTCCTCGAACTCGACACCTCGCGCGCCGTACAGCTCCCGCATCGCGACGGCATGCGGCGCGTCCTGCTGGTACCTCCACGTCAGCTGCTCGCACTCGCCGCCGTCGAGCAGGCGCGCGACCGCGGCCCCGCAGCCCCCGAACGCGCCGAGCACGTACACGCGGTGGAGGTCGCCGGCTCGCAGCGACAACAGGGCCTCTTCGAACACGCCGGGGATCCGCGCCTTGTACCATTCCACCGTTGGCGGCCCCTCGGGTTGAGCGCCGAGCGTTGGTCCCAGCTTGCCTCCGACCACGATTCGCGCGTCGGTATCACCAGTCTGCGCGACTCGCATGTCGGTCATGCCCCGTGCCCACGCATAGCGACGCTCCGGGCTGTCCGGCGGGAAGTAGGCCGGCTCGTCGATGAACGTCGCGGGCTCGAGGTCGACGACGCCGTCGGGACGAGGGACGCGCCGGAACCGGAGGTTGTGCTGCAGCCGGACCCGGTCCTTGAGGTTCATCTGCTGATACGGCAGCGGCCAGCCAAGATAGCTGACGATGCGGTCGATGGGCAGCCCCGGTGCCGACGCGCGGTGGGCGTCGCGGAGATTGAACAGGGCTGTGGTGTATCCCGCCGTGCCGACGTGACCGCCATAGGCCAACGTCGCGCCGGCGACCAGGAGATGCCGCGAGAGATCGATCAAGAAGCCATCCAGATGTACCGGGAACAGGCCCCAACGCTCGGCGTCGCCAGACTCCGAGATCGAGATCGCGATCCGCCGCCCCTTCACGGGATGGCCGGCGCTGAGCCGGGACAGCGGCGTGGTGGCGGTGCGCCCGGTGGCGTCGAGCAGCGCCTGCTCGGCCTCGTCGACCGGCGGATCCGGATACAGCACGCTGGTCCCCATCGGATGGCGGACCAACGTCACGAGCTCGGGTGGCGACGCGAACACCAGGTCGTTCTTCTCGCTCGCTCGCTCGAGGGTGCGGCGGACGTGGGCGTGTCGCAAGATCTCCTTCAAGAGCAGATCGACGGCGCGCTCGGCGCTGCCGTCCTCCCACCGGAGCACCGGCGCGTTGCCGAGATAGGGGAACGAGCGCAGGTCCAGGTGCGCCAGCGCGTCGATGACCACCAACGGTCGCTGATGCTCCTTCGCGAGCAAGATCTCCTTGCGACACCACAGGCGAGAGCTGTAGGTGCCGCTGACGATCGCCAGGACGGCCGTATCCTTCATGCCATCTTCGATGTCGTTGGCAAAGCGTGACCCCGTCTCGATATCCGCGCTATCCACCCAGGTCCGGACAGGCTGCGTCGCATTGAGATGCTCCACCAGCTCCTTGAAAGCGAGCGGCTTGCGGTCGATGTCCGCTTTGGCATGGCTGAGAAACAGCGTGATCGGCGCCTTGTCCCCATGGCCGAGGCGCAGCAGGAACCGACACAGCTCGATGATGACCCGACGCACGACCCACGCCGCGCGCGACGCCCCGGGTTGCGCCCATGCCCGGGCGAACGCGATGGAGGTCAGTTCCTCGTGGAACCCGAACGCGTGCTGCTCCAGCTGGATCGGGATGAAGCGATGGCGGCGATCGTCACAGGCCCTCGCCAGGTTCGCGGCGTGCTGTGGCCAACCGATGCGCCCGGCAGGGACGTCGTCTTCGACGGCGAGCCACTCATCGGTGAGCAGCACGACGGCGCTGTGCTCGGCCTCGTCGAGCGAGTGGTGGAGAGGCGGGAGACCGCTGCCATCCTCCGCCGTGATCACCGATGGGATCGCCAGTCCGGGCGTGGCGGGGTCATCGAACAGCGCAGCCTGGATCTCCGCCGCCAAGGCCCGTGCCGCGACCGACCTGGGATGGAACACGAGATGAACGAGCAGCGGTGTCTTCATGTCTCCCCCGAACGCTCGCCACCGCGCCGACCGAACAGGCGATCGCTTGTTCGGTCAACCGTCGTCGCGGCGTCCAGTGACGCGTGCGATGGCGATGGCTGGCGATGACCGCGCTCGCGCTGGGTGGAACGGCGGTGGCGGTGGTGATCGCGACTCGACCTCACGCCGCCGCGCCGCGACTCTCGCTCGGGCTCGAGGTCAACACGCGGGCGCGGGCTGACGCCGGCCGAGACGCGGTCGAGGCCAACGTCGGCGACGAGGTGACGGTTCGGGCCCGTGGGGCGGACGCGGTCTGGGTCTATCTCGTCAGCGGCGGCCTGGTCGACCGCTGCCCGGGGCCGGGCCGATGCCGAATCGCCGACGACGAGGTCGAGCTGACGTTCGAGGTCGGCCTGGCGTTGCGGTATCGGGTCGTCGCGGTGGCGGGGCTTCGCGCGATGGTCCCGACGGGCAACCTCGACGCCGACGCCCTCGAAGCCCACGCGCGCGGGGCGCGCCTCGAGCTGCGCGTGGTTCAGGCGGCCGCCGGATCGCCCTGAGGTTGCGCGAGCGCGTAGGGGTCGAAGTCGCGCGGTGACGGCATGGCGGCGGATCGCGCGGCGTGCAGCTTGTCGTCGAACCACGCGAGCGAGGCGGTCGGCAGCGTGATCAGTGGCGACTCCGGCGGTGGCCACGGATCCTTGGGGTCCCCCTTGGCACTCGTGGCCTGCCAGGCGTCGGTGTGGTGCTCCTCGTTCGCGTCCTCGGGGCCGTGCACGACAAACGTCAGCGTGTCGTCGTTGGCGCCGTGCGCGCTGACGTCGTCGTCCCACCACTGGTCGTCGCTCACCTCGAGCGAGACGAGGTAGTCCTTGGCGCCCAGCGTGACGACCCAGCCGTGGGCGCCGGCGTCGTAGCTCACGACGGCGGGCGACGGTTGGCCCTGCGTGAGCACCACCAGCTGAGCCGCAGGGTTTGCCTTGTCGCCATCCACCACCAGGGTCACTTCCTCTGTCACGTGCAGACCGAAAATCAGCTTCGTATAGATATCCATCGATCACTCCTTGAGATGGCCCCACCCATCAGGGGTGGATTGACCGGTGGACGCCGCCGGCGTGCCGATCGAACACGGCGTGGCGCGCGGTTCGAACCCGCGGGCCGCGGCGTCTGGCACGCATGGCGAGCCAGGGTCGGTCACTGCACCTCGGCGTCAACCGGGTCGACGCCGCGGCCTATCCGCGGTCGCCGACGGCCTTGCGCGCGGCCGAGGCCGATGCCGAGGCGATGGCCGCGCTGGTCGTCGGCGCCGGCCTCGACGCGACGACGATCCTGGGGACGCGAGCGACGCGGGCGGCGGTGACGGAAGCGCTGCTGACCGCGGTCGCCGCGCTGCGATCGGGCGATCTGTTCGTGCTGACGTTCGCGGGCCACAGCGCGCAGTTCGTCGACGACAGCGCCCCGCGACCGCTGCTGGCGCCAAACCTCGACCTCGGCGACGAAGACGATGGCCGTGACGAGTCCTGGTGCCTGCATGACGGGGTCGTGCTCGACGACGAGCTCCACGACTACCTGGCGAGGTTCCGGGCCGGAGTCCGGATCTTCGTGCTCGTCGATAGCTGTCATAGCGGCACCGGCCTGCGCGACCGCACAGCCGGCCCCGAGGCACCCACCGACGCCCCGGATCCGACCGACGTCGTGCGGGGAATGTCGGAGATCGACGCCGAGCCCGCCTACGACCGCGCGCGCGCCGCGTACGCCGCGAGCGGCGCCGAGGCCGGTTCCGTCGAGGCCAGCGTCCTGGTGATCTCGGCGTGTCGCGATTCCCAGATCGCCACCGAGCGCGGCGGCCACGGCCGCTTCACCGCCGCGGTGATCGCGGCCTGGGGCAACGGCACATTCAGCGACGACCACCCCGGGTTTCGCGATGCGATCGCCACCCGCACGCCGAGTCACCAGACGCCGATGCTCTCGGCGCTCGGACGTCCGGACGCTGCGTTCCTCGCCCAGCGTCCGTTCATGGTCGCCGCGCCGATCGCGCACGATCGACTGTTCGGTCCGCGCGCCAGCGACGTCTCTGTCCCCAGAGGAAGCATGCCGCCAATCCAGTACACGTACTTCATCTGCGGCGTCCGGGTCTCGACGCCGACGTCACTCACGATCAGGGTGCGTACCGACACGCACGTCGCTGGCGGCAGACCGCCGATCCCGCCGCCCGACCCGCTGCCGAGCCTGCGGGTGATCACCCGAGGTGCCGCCGAGCCGACGTCGGTGGCCGCGAAGGACGGCCAGTGGAGCGTCCCGACCCTCGGGCTCGGCGACCACGTGCTGCGGATCGATCACGAGGACTACGCGACGTGGCCGGGGCTCGAGATCGCGCCCGGATGGCCCCCGGACCTGGTCCTGGTGACCGAGCGCGCGCTGGGAACGATCAGCGGGTGGCCCGCCGCCGTGGCGCGCAAGTCGGACCCCAAGGACCCATGGCCGCCCCCGGTCGCGGAGCAGGTGACCGACGACGACTGGTTCACTGCGACCTTCGACGCCAAGAAGATCGTTCGGCCCAAGGGATGACGCGCGTGCGCGGCAGGTCGATCCACATCGGCGTCAACTGCGTCGATGACGTCTACCCGACGATGCCCGCGGCCCTGCTCGCCGCCGAGCACGACGCCGAGGCGATGTACGCCTTGGCCGTGCGCGAAGGGCTCGAGGCGATCGCGCTGTGCGGGCCGCAGGCGACCCGGGCCGCCGTCGAGCAGCAGGTGCAAGAGGCGGCGAACGTGCTGGTGGCGGGCGACCTGTGCGTGGTCACGTTCTCGGGGCATGGCGGTGCCCTTCCGGACCTCATCGATCGCGCCGCGGGGACGTGGCCGCCAGGCGCCGAGGCGGGGACGCCGGGCGACGAGGAGATCGACGAGTACTGGGCCCTGCGGGACGGCGTCCTGATCGACGATCGCATCCACGAGCTGCTGCTGGATTTCGCGCCCGGCGTGCGGGTCTACGTGGTGTCTGATAGCTGCTACAGCGGGACGATCGTGCGGCGGAAGAGCACGGCGGCGGCCACGGCCCCCGTGCGAGTCGAACGGCGGCTCGCCGCGAGCGTGGTGTTGTTGGCGGCGTGCCTGGAGAACCGCCTCACCGCCGAGACCGCCCAGCAAGGCTTGTTCACGCAGGCGCTGCTCGAGGTGTGGCGCGACGGCGCGTTCCGCGCCAGCCACACGGTCTTCCACGAGGCGATCCGCGCGCGCTTCGAAAGCGCGACCGTGCTGCCCGACGGCGCGAGCGATCCGGCCTTCCTGAAGAGCCGGCCCTTCACGATCAATCCGGACGCGGCGGGGTTCGAGCCGCCGCTCAAGGTCCATCTGTGCTGGTTCGCGAGTCCGAAGGTCGATCCCGACTGCGCGGCGATCGCGCGCGAGATCTACGAGTTCCTGCACCGGCCGGTCGGCGATGATCCGGTGCAGCGACCGGGGCTGGAGATCCCGGTCGAGTACGGGCGCGATCTGGCGGGGCTGCTGACTGCCCTCGAGCGGCCCGAGTACGACGCCGACCGCGAGCCGGCGGTGGGGGCTCGAGTCGTGGTCGTGGTCCTCGATCGCGTGGCCTATGGATCGGCGGAGCACCGCGAGACGATGGCGCGGGCCCGGGCGCGTTGGCCGAAGCCGGTCGGGCCCGGACGCAGCGAGGTGCTGCTCCCCATCGTGCTGCACGAGCCGTGGACCCGCGAGCTCGGCGACGTCGACCAGCTGCTGCCCGGGATCCTCCTCGACGCCCCCGACGCCGCGCGGCGGTGGCGGTTGCCGTCCGAGGTCGCGCTGGTCGCGGGGCGGGCCCTGCTGCGGGCGCTCGGCGATCCGACGCCGCCGCGGCCGAAGGTGCTCATCAGCCACGCCCGGCGCGACGGTGCCGAGATCGCGTTTCTGCTCGCGGCCCACTTCCAGATGCGGACGCGCATCTCCGCCTGGTACGACGAGACCGCCGTCGATCGCGGCGACGAGCTGATCGCTCAGCTCGAGCAGGCGGCGCGCGACAGCGTCGTCCTCGTCGTCCGCACCGATCGCTACTCCGAGAGCCCGTGGTGCGGCGTCGAGCTGCTCACCGCGAAGCTGGCGCGGACGCCGATGGTGACCCTCCTCCATGGCGACGACGGCGAGCCGACCGCGTCGACCTACGGCGGCAACCACCGCACGATGGTGTGGCGGCACGACCGCGCCTGGGAGGTGTCGGCGGGCTGCGTCCAGGCCTGGCTGCACGGCCACCACTTCGCCGCCCACGCGGCGGCGGCGCTGGCGCACGCAGGTCTTCCGGCCAACGCCGAGATCCTGGCCCGACGGCCCGAGCTCCTCGATCTCGCACGTCCGGCAGCGTCGTCGGGACGCCGCCTCCTCGTCTACCCGGATCCACCGCTGACCGAACGCGACGTGGCCTTGCTGCGGGCGGCCGTGCCGACGCTGCGGCTGGTCACGCCCAACACGATGCTGGGTCGCGTGCTCCTCGCCAACGATCCGCGCCCGCCACTGGCCGGCCGCACCATCGCCTTCTCGCTGTCGCACGCCGACGACCTGCCGCGCTTCGAGGCCGCCGGCGGTGGCAACGGCCTCACCCAGCTCCACCTCGACGACGTGCTCTACACGATCGTCCTCACCACGCTACAGAGCGGCGCGCGCATCGCGTACGGCGGCGATTTTCGCGAGCGCGACGGGTACGCGCTGAAGCTCTCCGAGCTGCACCGCGCTCGACGGCGACTCGGCGCTGGCACGGCGTCCCAGCTGGCCTGCTTCGTCGACGAGGGCGGCGCGCGGACCGGCGACGCCGATGTCGACTACCTGCCGATCGCGGTGACGCCGATCGACGGCGCCACGGACCAGCCCGACTCGGTGCGCGCCACGCTGTGGGACATGGCGATGCGCCACACCATGAGCCGCGCCTGCCACGCGCGGATCGTGCTCGGCGGCCAGCGCCGACCCGCGCGCGACGCTGACGCCACCGGCTACCGCGGCCCATGGCCGGGTGTGCTCGAGGAGGCCGGCCGCACGCTCGACGCCCGTCAGGCGCTGTACCTGGTGGGTGGCTTCGGCGGGATGGCGGGCCTCCTGGCCGAGATGCTCATGACCGATCGGGTGCCGAGCGAGCTGACCGCGGTCATGGGCCCCGAGACGCGCTTGACGGCGGAGGTCGACGCCGCGCGGCGCGCCCTCGTCGAGCGGGGCGGGGATCGCGGCGTCCTGCTGTGCGACGACGACGCGACGCTGCGGACCCCCGAGCAGATGGCGCAGCGGATCCTCGACCGCTGGCGCGGGTTCTGCCGCGGCGACGCGACGGCGTGGGACAACGGCCTCAGCGTCGGGGCCAACCGTCGGCTGTTCCGCTCGACCGACCGCACCGAGATCGCGCAGCTGGTGTTCAGGGGGCTGCGTCAGGTCAGCCGCGAGGCGACGACCGCGCTCGAGCTCGTGCTGTACCACGGCGACATCGCCTCGGCGGCCGACGTCGACGGCTACGCGGTCACGACCACGCCGGGCCTGTGCCACGTGGGCGCGCTCGACTCGCTCGATCGGCGCATGAGCGACAGCCTCGGACGCGCGATCGCAGCGCACCCCGACCTCCCCGAGGTGCTGACCGTGCAGATCGAGTCTAACGAGCTGGCGGGGCGGCTCGCGCTGGTGGCGCGCCTCGACCTGCGACCGAGCGGCGTGGCGATGACCCCCGAGAGCGTCGAGAACCTCGCCGCCGCGGTGACGCGCGCCGCGGACGCCGCGGGCCTCGAGTCGATCGCGATGGCGCCGTTCGCCACCACCCTGGGCCTGAGCACGGCCGACTCGGTGCTGGCCATGGTGCGCGGCGCGAGCCAGGCCCGCGGACCACTGCCCGGGCGGCTGGTGCTGTGCGAGGTCGACCGGAGCCGCTTCGAGGCGATCCGCACCGCACTCGACGGGGCCTCGTATCCATTCCTCGAGCTGCGCCCCGGGCCACCTGCCGGCAAGCCGGTCGAGACCGTGGTGCTGCACGCCACCGCGACCCGGGCCGCGGCCGATCAGCCGGTGAGCGTGCGCGTCACCGCGTACGCGCCCGACGCCAGCGATGCGGTCATCCCGGCGCACTCGGTCACGTTCCCGGCTGCGGACTGGGGAATGCTGCGCCGCCGGACCCGCCGGTTCGATGCGTCCCTCGAGCGCGGCGGCCACCTCGGCGCGCGACTCCTGTCCGACGCGATGCGGAGCCTGCTGCTGCACCACGCCGACCGTCGCCTCCTGCTGATCACCGACGAGCTTGCGTCGGGGTTGCCCTGGGAGATGATCGGGCTGACGGCCGACTCCTTGCCGTCGATCGGCGCGGGATTGGTGCGGCGAGTCGCGATGTCACACGACGCCCGGCGACTGCCCGATCGGACGTCGACCGACGCGATGCTGCGCGTGCTGCTGGTCGCGGATCCCGAGGGCAACCTGCCGGGCGCCGCTGCCGAGGGCGACGCGGTCGTCGACGCGCTGCGCGGTCGTCCCGATATCCAGCTGACGCCGCTGCGCGGGCCCGACGCAACCCGCGACCGGCTCGCGACCGAGCTCGCGACCGGTCACCACGATGTCCTCCACTACGCGGGCCACGCGTTCTTCGACGAAGCGGACAACCACGGCGGCCTGTGTCTGGCAAACCGCCAGACCTTCACCGCCGCCGACCTCCGCGAGCAGGTGCCGCGGCTGGTCGTGCTCGGTGGCTGCGAGAGCGCCCGGCTGCGCGGCTCGACGCCCGACGAGCCCGACGACCGGCCGCGCACCGACACTCACTCGCTCGCCGAGTCGTTGCTGCGGGCCGGCGTGACGACCATGGTCGGGACCTTCTTCGCGGTCTCCGATCCCGCGGCCTGCGCCTTCGCCCGCGCGCTCTACGCCACGTTGGTCGCGGGCAAGCCGATCGGCGAGGCGGTCCGCGACGGCCGCCGCGAGCTCCACCGCCGCAACGAGGCCGACTGGGGCAACTTCCTGCTCTACGGCGACGACAGCCTGATCTTGTCTTGAGATCAGGGTGAGACCGACGAGCGACTCACGATGATCGGCTCGCGGGGATCGATGCGGGCGCCCTCCAGCCGGGCCGCGACCACGTCGCCATCCACGGTGTCGCCTCGCGGCCCCGCGATCTCGCGGTCGCTCGAGAACACCAGCACCTCGTATCGGCCGGCCTCGTCGAGAGGCACGTCGAGCTCGACCCGCTCATTGGACACGCGACACCGATCGCCGCCAGGACAGCGCGCGACCAGCCGGTTGTCGCGGTACACGCGCACCTCGGTCTGGCGGCGGGAACGCGCGATCCGCAGCTGCGCAGTGTCATGGACCATCGCGGCGCTCCGGGTGACTACGCCGTCGGGCTTGATGATCTCGACTTCCGCCACGGCTGGCCCGACGGTGGGTCCGCCGCGGAGCCGGGGGTAGACGAGCACCAGCACGATCGCTGCCGCGGCGAGCCCGACGCCGAAGGCGATCCGGCGTCGCCAGCGTTCGCGGCTACGCCGTGCGTACAAGCGTTCCTTCCAGCCAGCGGGTGGCTCGTCGCCGAGCTGGCGGATCCGGCCGATCAGGCGCTGATAGGGCTCGCGGGAGGCCGCCTCCTCGGGCGATGCTGGCTCGACCCCGGCGTCGAGCCGATCGATCAGCTCGGTCTCGCGATCGCGATCGCGGGGCGTCACGACGTCACTCCCTTCCCCGCGAGGCAGTCGCGGACATCCTGGAGCGCACGATTGACTCGCTGGCGGATCGCGTCGACTTCCAGGCCGAACCTGACCGCCAGCTCTTTCCAGGGCGTACCTTGCTTGTAACGCAGCATCATCGCCTCGCGGGTTTCTCGTGCGACACCGGCCAGGCACGCCTCCAGCGCTTGCGCCTCGGAGGCCTCGAGCGAGAACGACGCCTGGCCCTGCGCGCGGAGTTGCTGCGCGTTGGCCCAAACCTGATCGCGCTTGCGGTCACGCGCTTGCTTGCGCGCGACATCCTCGGCGGCGTGCTTGGCGGTCTGCAGCAGATAACCGCGAATCGACTGGGCCGCCAGGACGGTGTCGAGGCTGCGGTCGGCGCTGATGAGGGCATTCTGCAGAGCCTCCTCGGCGATGGAATGGTCGCCCAGCCGCCACAGGCACACGCCGTACATGGCCTTGCTGTGTAGGTCGACCAGCGTCCGGAACGCCCTTCCGCGACCCTGGCGCTCGCGGACCTCACGAAGCTCGTCATCCTCCACCCGCCCATGTTATTCGGGATGCATGGCGTCGGACATCGCTGGCAACCCACATTCGCGGTGTGGGTGGCAGCGACGTTGTGCGTCATCGTCGGCATCGCAACCGGGAGACGCCACCGTCGGAGCCGATCGAACGTCGCCACGAGCGCGCCCGCGGGCGGGCCTGGCAAGGTGTCGGACCGCCGCGGCGATTGGCTTGCTCGCCGTGATCACACTGGGGGGATGCACGCGCGGGAGCACGGACCTGTGCACGGTGGCGTTCGCGAAGCGAAGCTGGCACGTGGCGATCGCCGTCTGTCCCGAGCCGCGATCGACGCTGGCGCGGGCGTGGACATGGACTCACGCCCCGGCCGAGGCGCTCGTGATGCTCGAGCGCCTCCTGAATGACCAAGATCCGACGGTCGCCTTCGATGCGCGCTACCTGGCCGGCTACCTGGAAGGCGCGCGCAGCGATGTCACGGAAGACGCCGCCGCGACGGCGGTCCGGAAGCAGCGCGCGCGTGCGCTGCTGTGGCAAGCGCTCCTCGGCCACCTGCTGGCGCGGCGCCACCTGGAAGCCTCCCGGGACGCGGCGACCCTGTCGCGCCTACCGCGCCCGTCGAGACACTTCGACGATGCGTTGTACTTCGCCCGTTTAGCCGAGACACAAGCGGAGTTGAGCGGCGATATCTTGACACTGGGCAACGCCAAGACCGCGCTGGCGGAGGTAGTCGACGACATCGGCCTGACCGATCTGGCTCAGGAGAAGTTCTTCCAGGCCGAGACCCTGCTCCAGGACTTCCCCGCGAGGTTGGCGTACACGTACACCAACCACGGACTGTATCTCCTCGAGCTGGACGACCCCGCAGCGCTGCGCGACGTCTTGCGATACTTCGACGCCGCCACCGAGGCCACGCTCCGCAGCCAGCTCGACGCCGACGCTCGACACCGCGCCGAGTTCGGGCGCAGCCTGAACCGCGTCGACGCGTACCTCAAGCTGGGCGATCTGACGGCGGCCGAGCAGGCGCTCACCGTGGAGCCGCTCGATGATCTCGGCCGGGCTCGCCTGGCGCTGGTCCGGGGCTACATCGCGGCGCGCCGCGGGCAGATCGCCCTCGCCGAGCAGGAGTTCGCCGCGGCGCAGCTCGGTCCCGACGACGATCCGTACTACCCGATGCGCGTCGGCCTCGAGCTGGCACGGGCCTATCGCGGCGCGGGCCGCGTCGGCGACGCCGAGCGCAGCTATCGCGACGCCATCGCGGTGGTTGAAGCGCTCCGCACGACCGGGACGCCCGAGCTACGAGTCGCCGTGCTGGCACGCCGGACCCAGCCCTACATCGGGCTACTGTCGCTGCTGGTCGAACAGCAGCGCGGCGCCGAAGCCCTGCTGGTCGCGGAGTCGCTGCACGCCCGCACCTTGCTCGACGTGGTGCTCGGCCGCGACCACGGGAGGGACGAGGCACAGTCGTTGCTGCGAGCGCGAGTCCGCCAGCGCCCCGACGCCTGGCCCGCGCTCGACGCCGCGGCGCTGTGGGCGAAGCTCGGCACGCGTGAGGCGCTCGTCCTGCTGTCGGACGGCCCGTCGATCTGGCGCGCTCACGTCCGAGACGGCCAGGTCGCAGTCACGAGCCTGTCGGAGGACGATGGCGCGGCGATCGAGCGGTTCGGGCGCGCGCCCGACGATCCCGACCTCAGCGCGCGCGCCGCCGTGGCCCTCCTGCCGCCTGAGCTGGTCGCCAGCGACCAACCGCTTTACGTCGTCGCGACGGGATCGCTCGCCGAGCTCCCGTTCGCGGCGCTGCGCCGCAATGGCCGGTTTCTCGTCGAGCTGAGGCCGATCGCGCGCCTGCCCGGTCTGGTCGCCCTCGGATGCCGCGCGCCGCGACGACCGTGGGCCGAGCTGCGCCGCTACGTCGGCGACGCCCAGGGCAACTTGCCGCAAGCCGCGGACGAGGTGAGGCGGCTGGGTGGAGCCGAGGCCCGCGTCGAGGGCCGCGCCATCCGAGCCGCAGTCATCGAGGCGCGGAACGCCGCGCTCCTCCACATCGCCGTCCATGGCCGCCTGACCGCCGCCGGGTCGGCCCTGGAGCTGGCCGACGGATCGCTGACGCCGGCCATGATCCTCGAGGAGGAGATCGCCCCGCGGGTCGTGGTGCTCACCGGCTGCGCGACGGCAGCCAGCCGAGACGCCGAAGCCTGGGGAGGATTCCCGTCGGCGTTCCTCGCCGCTGGCAGCGAGCACGTGGTGGCGACGCTCAGCGCAGTCGGAGACGCCGAGGCCGCGGAGCTCGCGCGCACGTACTACGATGCACCGGAGTCGCTCGGTCCGGTGCGCCGGCTCACCGCCGCCCAGCGCGCGCTCATCGCCGCTGGCCGACCGGTGCGAGCGTGGGCCTCGTTCGCGGTCTGGGGCGACGCCGACTGCGGCGCGCTCAGGTGACGGGCGCTCGGCCCGCCGCGATCAGTGGAGCTGGCCCGACATGATGACGTAGCCGCTGTCGGCGCGGAGCGCGAGGCTGTCGAGGGTGACGCCGGCCACCGAGGGCACGGGCACCTTGATCAGGAACTGGCTCAGCGAGTCGAGCTGGAGCGCGATGCCCGCGGCGGCGGCGTCGGTCACGCCGCCGGTGGCGCCGTCGTCGCCCTCGGTGTCGATGAGATTGACGAACAGGCGCGCGGTGCCGAGCTCGAGCGCGATCTGGTCAGCGTCGCCGCCGCGCTTGACCTGGAGATCGACCTGCGCGTTGATGGCGGCGCGGACGATCTCGGTGCCGTCGTCGCGGAACGACGCGATCATGTCGCCGAGCACGAGTCGCAGGGCGCCGTCGCTGGCGCTGGCGCTGACCATGGGCGGCATCGACAGCTTGATGTCGAGCGTGTCGAACACGCCGACGTCCTCCTCGAGGTGGAGATCGAGCAGGCCGATCGCGTGGATCTCGGCGAGCAGCTGGTTGATGAGGTCGTCGGCCAGGCCGACCTGAAGGCCGGCCCCGACGTCGATCGTCGGCGTGCCGTTCGGCGTGAAGATGTAGCCCGGGCTGGCCTCGCTGCCGCCGATCGTGGCCGCGAGGTTGATGGTCACCAGCGCGCCCGCGGGGCTGAACGCGACCGCGGCGGGCGAGGCCTCGAGCTGGAGCTGGCGACCGAGCACGTCGAACCGTTGCTGACCGGCGAGGGCGCCGAACGCCTGGTTGATCAGCGGCTGCAGCGCCAGCTCGGCGCTGCGCGTGGTCACGTCCTGGATCGTCGAGCGCAGGTTGTCGTTGAGCAGCGTGAGGATGCTGCCGACCAGGCCCGAGGCATTCAACCGCAGGTTGGTGGTGCCGACGTTCGGCGACGCGATCTTGACGGTGAAGCCGGCCGTCCCCGCGGGAGTCACGACCAGCGTGCCGGCGATCGTGATCCGGTCGGCGGTGGCGGTGACCGCGGTCATGCCGTCGATGACCAGCGTGCCGCCGTAGGCGGCGTTGGCGCCGACGTCGAGGCCCTGGAGCTCGGCGGAGAACGCGAGCCCGCCCTCGACCGGCACCAGCGTGAACCTCACGTCGCCGAGCGTGAGCCGGGTGATCGACAGCTTGACGTTGGCGATGCTGTCGCCGTGGTTCGCCATCGGCTGGAGCGGCGCGAGCAGCGCCTGGAGGTTCGTCGACCTGACGATCGGCCCGGCCGCCGCGGCCAGGCGCGCGAAGGTCTCGGCCGACAGCGACGCGGTGATGGCGCGCTCGATGTTCGCACCGACCGGACGGAGCTCGCCGGCCTGCACCGCGCGCACGTCGGTCGCGGCGCCGCCCTCGTCCGAGACCGCGACGGTCTGCAAGAGGGTCGCGCCATCGGGGACGTCGACGACCGCGGTGAACGAGCCGTCGGCCGCCAGCGTCGCGGGCACGTCGTTGACCCGGACCAAGGCGACCGCGGAGCCGCTCGGCCCCGGCCGCACGAAGCCCTCCACCGTGACCGGCCCGGTCCCGCCCTGGATCAAGCCGCGCTGCGGCGAGGTCACGTGCAGCTCCGGCGGCGGCGGCATCTCTCCGACGCAGGCCATGATCGTGGGAGTGACGAGCAGGAGGAGGAGGGAGGGAGAGAGGCGCATGGTGGACCCTCGAGCAAGGACGGGACCACGGCGGGGCCCGTCGAGTTTCATGGAGCCAGCGCACCCGACCCGCCTCCGCGCCCCGGGACCGCAGCCCGGGGTCGGCAGATCGGGGAGCCGCGCGCCGCTCAGAACATCAGCTGCAGCGCCGCCCGCGGACCGTGCATCACGATCGATACGTTCGGGCGCTGCGTGGTGAGCGTCCGCCAACCCAGCGACAGCTGCACGCGGTTGCTGACGCGCCAGGTCGCGTCGGCCGCCGCCGACCAGGTCCGGGTCGACACGCCGTAGACGCCGAGGTCGAAGGTGCCGCCGACGGTGATCGGGCGCCACGGCCGCGCCACCACCTGCGCGCCGACCACGGCGTCCGCGGCGGCGTCGACGTAGTGGGGGTTCGACACATTGGCGCCCGCGACGTTCACCGAACCGGCGACCGCGGTGCGCTGATAGCGAAGGCCGACGCGGGCTTCGAGCGACAGCGTCGACTGCGGATCGCCGGCGACGCGATAGCCCGCGGCGCTGTCGATCATCAGGCTGCGCACGGTGCCGTCGAGCTTCACCTGGAACGGGCCGACCTCGCGATCGCCATCGAGCGCGACGACGCCGTACATCAGGTCGGCGTAGATCGCGAACCGGCGGTAGCGGACCTCGGCGAGCACCGGGATGCCGTAGCGAGCGTGGCGCTTGATCTCCATGAAGTCGACGCCCGTGCTCGCGCTCGCGGTGCCGAGCGAGAGGTTGGCATCGACCGACGCCGCCCACAGGTACGGCCCGACCGCGACGTGCCACGCCTTCGGCCGCGCCCGCTTCGCGCGGGTCCGTCGCGCCGGACGGTCGATGCGCGGGTCGCGATCGTCGTCGCCGTCGTGGACGTAGATCTCGTGCTCACGCGCCTCGAGCCGCGCGACCTCGACCTGGCGCTTGGCCTTCTTGCCCTCGCGCTTGGCCTTCTTGCTCACCTTGCTGCGGCGGTCGCCGCGTTCGGCCGACGCCGGCTGCACGATCGATCCAGTGAAGACCAAGCACGCGACGAGCGCGAGGCGGTAACGCATGCGCTCGCCGATTGCAAACTCGCAGCCACCGCCGGGTCACCACGATCCGCGACCCTGGCGACGCGCCCCTGCCGACCGCGGGCAGCACCCCGGACGCCCGGCCCCGCCCGCAGTCAGGCGAGGCGCGCGGCGCGGGTCTTGAGCTTGCGGCCGACGTCGACGATGGCGGCGATCGCGGGGAGCAGCTCGCGGCCGAGCGCGGTCAGCTCGTACTCGACCGACGGCGGCGAGGTCGGCACGACGCAGCGAGACACGACGCCCTTGTCCTCGAGCTCGCGCAGGCGGGCGCTGAGGACGCGGGCCGAGATGCGGGGGATGTCGA
>JAYTAJ010000454.1:0-4102 GCA_043737575.1 Myxococcales bacterium
CCGCAGTACTAGTAGCACTCGTCTCGTCGCAGGCAAGAAGCCAGGTCGCAGCCGTCGCACCGTGCCTCACCCGGCCCGGATGACAGTCGCAACGGTTTCGGTCGGACGAGCGTCAGAACCTCGATCGGCACGCCATGCGGCCGAATCGTCAGGAGTCCGCCATGAACAAGCCCCTCCGCACCAAGCCCCGTACCTCCACTCACGGACGCTCCGCCACCGCTCGCAGCGGCGGGTCGGCTCGCGCCTCGAGCGCGACGGCCACCGAGGAAGGCGACGCTCCGGCGCCGACCCCGCGTCCCGCGGGCGCCGACTCCAAGCTACTCCGCACTGACAGTGACGATCATCTCTCCACCTATTTCCGCGATCTGGCAGCCCACGATCTGCTCGGTCCGGAGCAGGAGCGCGAGCTGTCCCAGGGCATCGAGGATCAGGAGATCCTCACCTGGGAGCGCGTGCTCGCGCGCGCCGATGTCGGGCCCGAGGTGCTGGCGATGGTGGACGGCAAATTCGACGAGCCGCTCAAGTCGCAGAAGTACCTGAAGGCCGCCGAGACCGTGGTGGCGAAGAAGGGCACCACGCCGGATCGCCGCGCGGTCGCACGTCTGAACGCCGCGGCCCGGGAGCTGGCCGAGACCCTGCGCAAGCAGGATCTCGATCGCGTCCACATCGACGCCGTCCGTCGCGAGCTGCGCCGCGCGCGCGCCCTCGCCACCGCCGCCAAGGGCACGCGGCCCGGCCCGATCGAGGCGACGTTCGCCGCGGGCGCGCCTGCGTTCGTGTCGTTCCTCGCGGGGATCGACGAGGCCTATCGCGGCAGCTCGTCGCTGCGCGAGGAGTTCGTGAAGTGCAACCTGCGCCTGGTCGTGACCATGGCGCGTCGCTACGACCGCGGCGGCATGCCGCTGGCCGACCTGATCCAGGAAGGCAACCTCGGGCTGATGCACGCGGTCAGTCGCTTCGACTACCGGCGCGGCCTGCGCTTCTCGACCTACGCGTGCTGGTGGATCCGCCACGCGATCGGTCGCGCGCTCGCCGACAAGGCGCGCGCGGTCCGCATCCCGGTCCACATGCTCGAGGCGCAGCAGCAGCTCGAGAAGGTGCGGCAGGGTCTGGTCCGCGAGCTCGGCCGTCAGCCGACGCCGCAGGAGGTCGCCAAGGAGGCGCGGGTGCCGCTGGCGAAGCTCAACCAGATGCACCGCTATCTGATGGGCCAGCCGCTCAGCCTCGACCGTCCGATCCACGACGACGACGAGCGCGCGCTCGGCGACATGCTCGCGGACCCGCTGACCGAGGACGCCAACCCGGCCGAGAACATCACGACCGACGCGCTGTCGAAGCAGGTGCGGTCGCTGATGGGCGAGCTGTCACCGATCGAGGCCGACGTCATCCGCAAGCGCTTCGGGCTCGGTGACGACGAGGAGCGGACCTTCCGCGAGATCGGCGACCAGTATCACCTGTCGCGCGAGCGCATCCGCCAGATCCAGAACTCGGCGCTCGGCAAGCTCAAGAAGGCGCTCGGCGACGAGCACGTGGGCTTGTTCGACAACTGAACGTATCTGTCTGAGAACCCGCCGCGTGTGGCGGGGTGATCGGGGTCGGATCGGGCGGGGTCACGGGTCTCGGGCTCTCCGAGAGCCGGATCCCGCTTTCGGTCGTTTTGATCCGTGCTCCGTCTCGATGAGGGTGGAAGTGAGGGACCAGAGGCGATCTTGGGAGGCGCGGTCGAGGGCGAGAGGCGATGGGCGGCGTGAGGTGAGCTGGTCGAAGTAGCGACCGGTGGTCGCGGCGTGGTCGGGAGAGAGGGCGAGGTGGAGCGGGCCGCGGGCGGCAGCGGCGGCGGTGATCGGGTTCGCGGGAGGACGATCGTGGAGCGCGGTGCGGACGAGGCCGGGGTGGATCGCGTTGCTGCGGAGGTGCGGTGACCGGCGCGCGAGGGCGAGCGCGAACATGACGTTGGCGAGCTTGGACTGGGCGTAGGCGGCGAGCGGATCGAAGCCGCGGGCGAGGGTCGGATCGTCCCAGGCGATGCGACCGCGGGCGTGGAGCCCCGAGGCGATGGTGACGACGCGGGCGCCCCGCGCGAGGTGGGCGTCGAGCCCGTGGAGGAGGGCGGCGTGGCCGACGTGGTTGACGGCGAAGCCGAGCTCGAGGCCGGTCGCGGTGAGCTGGCGGAGGCGCGGCCAGAGGCCGGCGTTGCACACGAGCACGTCGATCGCGGGGAGCTCGGCGCGGGCGCGTGCGGCGAAGGCGCGGACCGACGCGAGGTCGGCGAGGTCGAGGGGCCAGGCCTCGGCGGCGAGCGCGGTGGGGCCGCGCAGCGCCCGCGCCGGATCGCGGCTGGCGACGATCACGCGGAGGCCGGCGGCCACGAGGCCACGCGCGATCTCGCAGCCGATGCCGCTGCTACCGCCGGTGACGATCGCGATGCGCGTGTCGTTCAAGCGAAGAGTTCCGAGCGTTGCGCGTCTTGGATGAGCGCTTCTGGCTAATCGATCAGAGGCGCGCCGGTGAGGCGCTCGGCGGTGGCGCGATCGACGCCGGGCGCGAGCTCGATCAGGCGGAAGACGCCGTCGGGCGTGGGGTCGAAGACGCCGAGCTCGGTGATGACCCGGGCGACGACGCGAGTCGCGGTGAGCGGGTACGTGCAGGTCGCGACCAGCTTGTGCTCGCCGGTCTTGTTGGCGTGCTGCATGAGCGCGATGACGCGGCGACAGCCCGACGCGAGATCCATCGCGCCGCCGATGCCCATGATCTTGCCGCCGGGCACGGCCCAGTTCGCGAGGTCGCCGCGGGCCGAGACCTGCATCGCGCCGAGGATGGCGAGGTCGACGTGACCGCCGCGGATCATCGCGAACGACTCGGCGGAGCCGAAGGTCGAGCCGCCGGGCAGGACGGTGACGGTCTGCTTGCCGGCGTTGATGAGCTGCGGATCTTCGTCGCCGTCGTAGGGGAACGGCCCCATGCCGAGCAGGCCGTTCTCCGAGTGGAGGAACGCGTGGCCCTCGGGGAGATAGTCGGCGCACAGGGTCGGCAGGCCGATGCCGAGGTTGACGATCGAGCCGGCCGGGATCTCGGCGGCGGCGCGGCGCGCCATGTCTTCTTTGCTGAACGCCATCGTCAGGCTCCCGTCGCAGGCCGTGGGCGCGTGGTCTTGTACTCGAACGGATCCTCGTGGTCGCGGACCTCGACGAGGCGATGGACGTAGATGCCGGGCAGGTGGACGTCGTCGGGATCGATCGCGCCGAGCTCGACCAGGCGATCGGCCTCGACGACGGTGGTGCGGGCCGCGGTCGCCATCGCGGGCGAGAAGTTCCGCGCGGTCCGGTAGAAGCGCAGGTTGCCGAACGAGTCGGCGGTGCGGGCGCGGATCAGCGCGAAGTCGGCGGGCAGCGCGCGCTCGAGCAAGTACCAGCGGCCGTCGATCTCGCGCTTCTCCTTGCCCTCCTCGACGACGGTGCCGACCCCGGTCGGCGTGAAGAACGCGGGGATGCCCGCGCCGGCGGCGCGCATGCGCTCGACCAGCGTGCCTTGCGGGGTGACCTCGACGACGATCGTGCCCGCGGCCATGCGGCTGTGCAGATCCTCGTTGGTGCCGAGGTAGCTGCAGATGACCTTGCGCACGATGCCGGCGCGCAGCCAGGTCGCGAGGCCCTTGCCGAGGTTGCCGGCGTTGTTCGACACCAGCGTGAGGTCCTTCACGCCGCGATCGATCACGCCGGCGATCAGCGCCTCGGCGTTGCCGCACAAGCCGAAGCCGCCGACCATCACGGTCATGCCGCTGTCGAGCCCGTCGAGCGCCGCGGCGACGTCGCCGCGGACCTTGTGATGATGTCGTCCGATCATGAGGAGGCTCCGAACGCGAGGACGGCGGCGTCGCCGAAGATGCGCAGACCTTGCACCAGCTCGGCCTCGGTGATGCACAGCGGCGGCGCGAAGATCGCGGTGCCGCGCTTGCCGTCGACGTGGAGCGACAGCTTGCGCTCGGCCAGCTCCCGCGACAGCGTCGCCCACGCCGCGGCGGGGGCCTCGACCTCGAGGGCGGCGAGCAGGCCGAGGCCGCGCACGAAGCCGCGGACGCCGAGCCGGGCGAGGACCGCGTGGA
>JAYTAJ010000455.1:0-4098 GCA_043737575.1 Myxococcales bacterium
CGCGAGCGCGTGAAGAAGCTGGTCGCGACGCCGGGCGTCGTCGGCGAGCTGGCGTGGGGCGCGCTGTCGAAGAGCCTCGCGTACTCGGCGCGGCGCATCGGCGAGATCTGCGACGACGTCGTCGCGATCGATGACGGCATGAAGTGGGGTTACAACTGGGACCTCGGGCCGTTCGAGACCTGGGACGCGCTCGGCTTCGCCGAGACCACCGCGCGGATGCAGGCCGAGGGCCTCGCGCTGCCGAGCTGGATCGACGCGATGGTCAAGGCCGGCGCGACCGGCTTCTACGCGGGCGCGACGAAGGTCTGGTCGCCGACCGCGGGCGAGTACGTCGCCCGCAAGCTCGACCCGCGCGAGATCACGCTCGACGTGATGCGGCGCGGCGGCGCCCCGGTCCTGAAGAACGCGGGCGCCGAGGCGTGGGATCTCGGCGACGGCATCCTCGGGCTCACCTTCAAGACCAAGGCGAACAGCATCGACGATCAGGTGATCGGCATGCTGCACGAGGCGGTCGACAAGGCCGAGACCGACTTCCGCGGCCTGCTCATCTACAACACCGGCGAGTTCTTCTGCGTCGGCGCCAACCTGTTCGCGGTGCTGATGGGCGCGCAGCAGCAGCAGTGGGACGTCCTGCGCAAGATGATCCACGGCTACCAGTACGCGACGCAGCGCATGAAGTACGCGACGGTGCCCGTGGTCGCCGCGCCGTACAACATGACGCTCGGCGGTGGGCTCGAGCTCTGCTACGGCTGCGACGGGGTCCAGGCCGCGGTCGAGACCTACGCCGGCCTGGTCGAGGTCGGCGTCGGCTTGATCCCGGGCGGCGCGGGCACGCTCAACATGCTGTGGCGCGCGCTCGAGGGCGTGCCCGAAGGCGTCGAGATCGACACCTCCGCGTTCGTCACGCAGGTCTTCAAGAACATCGCGCTCGCCAAGGTCGCGACCTCGGCCGAGGAGGCGAAGGCGTTCGGATATTTCCGCGCCACCGACGGCGTGTCGTTCGATCGCGCGCGCCAGCTCCACGAGGCCAAGCAGCGCGTGATCGGGCTCGCCGAGAGCGGCTATCACGCGCCGACGCCGCGCGCGTACAAGCTGCCGGGCGAGAGCGGCATCGCGACCCTGCAGATGCTGGTCAACACCCTCATGGCCGGCAAGTACGCCAGCGAGCACGACGGCAAGATCGCGATGAAGCTCGCCGAGGTCCTGTGCGGCGGCGCCGGCGGCGGCGCTGGTCCGGTCACCGAAGATCGCATGCTCGAGCTCGAGCGCGAGGCGTTCCTGTCGTTGTGCGGCGAGGCCAAGAGCCACGAGCGCATGCAATTCATGCTGATGAACAACAAGCCCTTGAGGAACTGACGATGAACGACATCATCATTGCCGAAGCGGTTCGCTCCGCCGTCGGTCGCGGCCACAAGGGCACGCTGGCGAACAAGCGCCCCGACGAGCTCGCCGCCGACGTGCTGCGCGGGCTGCTCGCGCGGGTGCCGCAGGCCCGCGGCCACATCGACGACGTCGTGCTCGGCTGCGCGATGCCCGAGGGCGAGCAGGGCCTGAACGTCGCGCGCCTGATCGCGCTGTCGGCCGACCTCGGCATCGAGGTCCCGGCGCAGACCATCAACCGCTTCTGCGCCAGCGGCCTCCAGGCGATCGCGATCGCGGCCGGATCGATCGCGGTCGGCTCGTGCGACGCGGTGATCGCGGGCGGCGTCGAGTCGATGACCTACGTGCCGATGACCGGCTTCCATCTGTCGGCGTCGCCCGAGCTGATGGCGAACCTGCCGTCGGCCAACACGCCGATGGGCATCACCGCCGAGAACGTCGCGAACAAGTTCGGCGTCAGCCGCGCCGATCAAGACAAGTTCGCGTACGCCAGCCAGCAGAAGGCCAAGGCCGCGCTCGACAAGAACGTCTTCAAGGACGAGATCGTCCCGGTGCGCGCGATCAGCTTCGACGCCGCCGGCGCCCGGATCACGCGCGACTTCCTCGTCGACGAGCTGCCGCGCCCCGACACCACCCTCGAGGGCCTGGCGAAGCTGCCGCCGGTGTTCGCCCAGGGCGGCTCGGTCACCGCGGGCAACTCGTCGCCGATCTCCGACGGCGCCGCGGCGACGCTGCTGTTGTCGCGGGCCAAGGCCGAGGCGCTCGGCATCACCGCGCTCGGCTACTTCCGCGCCTTCGTCACCGTCGGCGTCGATCCCGCGATCATGGGCATCGGGCCCCTGCCCGCGGTGCAGAAGCTCCTGTCCCGGACCGGCCTGTCGATCGGCGACATCGATCTGTTCGAGATGAACGAGGCGTTCGCGTCGCAGGCGGTCTACTGCCAGCGCGAGCTCGGCATCCCCGACGACAAGCTCAACGTCAACGGCGGCGCCATCGCGCTCGGCCACCCGCTCGGCTGCACCGGCGCCAAGCTCACCGCCTCGGCGCTCTACGAGCTGCGCCGCCGCGGCGGTCGCTACGCGATCGTCACGATGTGCATCGGCGGCGGCCAGGGCGCCGCCGGCCTGTTCGAGCGCGCGTAGCCGCTACTCGGCCGCGAGCGCCTGGGCCCGCGCCCACATCGGCGCGAGCTCGAGCTCGGCGATCCAGCGATCGAGATAGGCGCGATCGAGCTGGTCGCCGCGGGCAGCGAGGATGCCCGCGACGTCGGTGAGCTGGCGCTCCGAGCCGCCCTCGCGCGCCCAGGACAGCTTGGCGATGATGACGTCCTCGGGGGTGGCCAGCGGCGCGGTGACGCCCGCGACGGTGCCGTGGATCCGACGGCGCAGCTCCTCGCGAGCGTGCTGGGTGTTCTTGCGGACGACCAGATCGATCTTCCAGCCCGTCGTCGCGTCGATGATGTTGAACATGCCGCGGCGGCGCAGCGCGTCGTGCGCAGTGTCGGCGTCGACGTAGTAGCGGTCGGGATCGATCGCGGCGAGGAAGCGGACCAGCGCGTCGGGGGTCGGATCGAACACCACGTCGATGTCGTGCGTGGTCCGCGGCACGCCGTGCGCCGAGCTGGCGAACGAACCGACCACCATGTGCGCGACGCCGAGCTCGTCCAGCAAGCCCGTGAGCCAGCGGATGGTCAGCCCGGGGGCGGTCACGGCGCCGGCGCGGGCTGGCCGGGCCAGACCTTGGCGTACAGCTCGTGGCCGTGCACCAGGTGGAACAGCGCGCGCACCGCGGTGTGCTCGTCGTACTCGGGGTGGCGCGCGCGGATGCCGTCGAGCGACGTGCGTCGTGCGGCTTCGGACATCTCGAGCGCCAGCTCCAGCCGCCGATCGATCGTCATCCGCCGATACACCGCGAGCTGGAACGCGTGGGCTTCGGGCGTGGTGTCGCGCGACCGCATCGGACGGAGTCTATCATCGGTCGATCGCGGTGGCGGCCGATCCGGTGTGCGTGCGCTCCCGCCACGCCGCGCGCGCGGGGCGTCAAAGCAGCGTCGAGCGGCGCCGCAGCGCGGGGTTGGGTGCTGGCCGCGCGCTTGCAGTTCACGACAGCAACCCACCAGACAGGCCCCCATGACCACCCGCTCCAAGTCCATCGCAGTCGTCCTCGGCGCCCTCCTCTGGTCGGTGAGCGGCGTCGCGCACGAGGTCCTCCTCGATGCGCCGACGGCGACGCTGGCGTGGACGGTCCCGAGAGCCACCGTCGAGCCCGCGGCGCCGCGTCCGGCGGCCACCTGGCGGCCCGTGGTCGCGTCGGCGCCCCGCCTCTGAAAAGGAAGCCACCATGCGAACTCCAGCCCGGGCCCTCGGAGTTGTGCTGGGTGCAGGCCTCCTCGCCTCGGGCGGCGTCGCCGTCGCGGACCCGCAGCCTACCGTGAGCGTGCGCCAGACCCCGGCCGGGCTCGCGCAGTCGGTGGACTCGCCGCGTCCGATCCCGATCATCAGTCCCCACACCCAGGTGCCGCGCGCGGTCGTGATGCTCGACGCGGTGCGGTTCCCGAAGCCGGTGCGGACCCCGGCCGTGACCGCGTCGCTGCGGAAGATCAAGCCGATCCGAGTCGGCGCCGACGGCCGCGGCCTCGCGTACACCGGCAAGTTCTGATCGCGGTCAGTGATCGCCGCACGGATCGGCCTCGGCGACGTGGGGGCGCTTCGCCGTGAT
>JAYTAJ010000456.1:0-9389 GCA_043737575.1 Myxococcales bacterium
GGCTTCATCCAGGGCCGCACGCCGCCCGATCGCGATCCGCTGACGATGACGTCGCTCACCCACGCCGCGCGCTACGGCGGCGCCGACGTCCGGGTCCGGGTCCATCCGTCGATCTTCGTCGATGGCCGACTGATCCTCGGGGTGTCCCACGACGGGTTCATGCGCGGCGGCGCCGCCGCGGTCACGCTCGGCAAGCCGTGGCGCTCCAACGTCAGCATGGGCGTCGAGCAGCTCGAGGATCTCGGCGGCACCCAGTTCGTCCGCCTGCAGTGGGACACCGCGCCGCCGCTGCTCATGGGCGCGTCGGTGGTGCGCACCGATCTGCCCGGCGTCGTGATCTCGCCGCAGGGGTTGTTCATCAAGTACGACGTGCAGTACCTGGTCAGCCCCGGCTTCAGCGTGCGCGGCGCGGTGTCGTACGGCGCCCGCGACGGTGCCGCGGGCTTCGGCGGCTCGCTCGGCACCGCGGTCTCGTTCTGATCGCTAGACCTGATCGAGGAAGTGCGGCCGCTGCGACGGGTCGTAGTCGGTGAACACCGGACGCGGCGCGCCGTCGCGCGAGGCGACCAGCGCGTCGAGGTAGTACTCCCAGCCCGGACCGTAGTCGGTCGCCATCGCGCGGTCGGCCAGGTGATGCACGAACACCAGCTCGGTGGTGTCGCCGGTCTGGGTCAGCGTGAGCTCGAGCCGCACGCCGTAGTCGCCATGGCTGGTGACGATCAGGTGGCGCGGCGCGTCGCACGCCTCGATCGTCGCGTCGGTCCACGGCGCGCCCTGCTCGTGGATCATCTGGAACCGGATCGGCTTGCCGACGCCGGGCTCGCCCTCCCACGGGCCGATCCACCGCGCGGTGCTCTCGGACACGGTGACGCTGGTCCAGACGTCCTCGATCGGCGCGCGGAACGTTCGCGTGAGGGTGAGGGCGTTGCCGACGAGGCGGCCGGTGGGGCTCGGGTTCATGCGGTCTCCTTCTTCTTCGATCGATCGGTGGCGGCGGTGACGGTCGCCGCGCCGCGCCGCGCGCGACGCACGCGGGCGACCTCGGTCTCGAGGGCGAGGAAGCGGCGCTCCCAGGTGCTCGGGGCCCGCAGCTCGACGAGGAACGCCTCGAGCTCGGCGAGGCCGTCGAGCGTGAGTCGATACACCCGCTCGCGGCCGCGCAGCTCGTCGCGCACCAGGTTGGCCTCGCGCAGCACCCGCAGGTGGCGGCTCACCGCCGGGCGGGTCACCGCGAACGACTCGGCGATCGCGCCCGCGGTCACGTCCGCCGTGCGCAGCATGCGCAGGATGTCGCGGCGGATCGGATCGGCCAGCGCCTGGGCCACGGCATCCATGGCCGAATGAGTAACCGATTAGTTACGCGTTGTCAACCACGCGATCGCCGCGACATGTTGCATCGCCGCTACCGTGTCGGGCCGCGCCGGTCGCGCCTCCGCGCGCGCGGCGACCTCGCGCGACGGCACGACCGCTGCAATTCCTCCGCGCATGCGAACCATGCTCCCCATCCTCCTCGGCGCTGCGGCGCTCCACCTCGGCAACCTCGGCTGCGTCGAGCCCGACGACGGCAGCGTCGACGACGAAGCGGTCACGACCACCGCCGAAGCCTCGATCTGGAGCACGTCGGCGCGGCGGGTCACGTTCCCCGGCCCGAGCGGCGTCACGCTCGAGGGCGTGCTGTACGCGCCGAGCGTCCTCACGCCGCGCAACCACGCCGCGGTCGTGATGATGCACGGCTGCACCGGCATGTGGTCGGGCAGCAGCTATCCCGGCGCGATCCCCACGGGACCGTTCTACCCGGTCGACACGGTGCCGAACCTGCAGTCGCACATCGACAAGTGGGGCTACCGGCTCGCGGCCGAGGGCTACCTCGCGCTCGCCGTCGACAGCTTCTCGCCGCGCGGCGACTACGATCCCGCGACCGCGCGTCCCGAGCCGGCGAGCTACCAGCAGCACTGCGGCGAGAGCGACCTGGGCATGACCGATCCGGTGAGCCCGTACTACGTGCGTCCCCTCGACGCCGAGGCCGGCAAGGCCTACCTCGCGACGCAGCCCGACGTCGACTGGTTCAACATCGGTCTGCTCGGCTGGTCGCACGGCGCCGAGGCCGCGATGACCGCGGCGGCGCGCACGCCCAACCACCTCGACGTCCCGAAGCTCGTGGTGACACCGCCGTTCGCGGCGACGGTGGCGTTCTATCCCGGCTGCGGCGCCAACCTCGGCTTCAAGACCGGAGGCCCGATCGACACCTCCAACTTCTGGCGGCCCCTGAACCCGCTGCGCCTCAACATCGGCGCGCTCGATGGCAACACCATCCCCAACAACCCCGCCAACTGCTCGGCGCGCATCGACGGCACCCGCGGCGCGGCGACGCACTACGCGACCGACGCGGCCTACGTCGAGTTCGCGGGAGCCGAGCACGGCTTCGACGGCAAGACCAGCTCCCAGACCTGGCCGACCTCGACCTGCGCGACCGCGAACAACGACTGCGCGATGCGCACCGCCGACCTCGACTCGCTCGCGTTCTTCGACCTGAACCTGCTGTAGGCGCTACTCGCCGTCGCCGAGCAGACCCCCGAGCTCGGCGGCGGCGCCGCCGGCACCGAGGGCGCGGACGCTGGCGAGGTGATGCAGGAGCAGGGCGCGGTTATCGCCGACCGACAGGTTCTGCAGCTCGAGGGCGCCGATGCGATCCTCGGGCGTGAACGCGGGCTCCTCGACGCGCTCCATCGACAGCTTGTCGGGCGCGTAGGCCATGTACGCGGCGCGGGTGTCGAGGATGGTGTAGTCGTCGCCGCGGCGCAGCTCGACGGAGACCGAGCCGGTGATCGCGGGCGCGACCCAGCGCGCGAGGCCGTCCTTCAGCAGGCACGCCTCGGGGTCGTACCAGCGGCCCTCGTACAGCAAGCGGCCGAGGCGACGGCCGAGCGTCGCGTACAGCTCGGTGGTGTTCTCGTTGTGGATCGCCGACAACAGCCGCTCGTAGCCGAGGCTGATGAGCGCCATGCCGGGTGCCTCGTAGCAGCCGCGGCTCTTGGCGTCGATCACGCGGTTCTCGATCTGATCGCTCATGCCGAGGCCGTGGCGGCCGCCGATCTGGTTGCAGGCCTTCCACAGCTCGAGGCGCGACGCGAAGCGCTGGCCGTCGATCGTCGTCGGCACGCCCTGCTCGAAGCCGATCGTCACCTCCTCGGCGGCGATGTCGACGCCAGCGCGCCACGGCGCGACGCCCATGATCGGCTCGACGATGCGCAGCCCGGTGTCGAGGCGCTCGAGGTCCTTGGCCTCGTGGGTCGCGCCGAGCAGGTTGGCGTCGGTCGAGTACGCCTTCTCGACGCCGGTCTTGTACGGCTTGCCGATGCGCTCGAGGTACTGCGCCATCTCGGTGCGGCCACCGAACGCGCGCACGAACCCGCCGTCGAGCCACGGCTTGTAGATGCGCAGCGTCGGATCGACCAGCGCGCCGTAGCGATAGAAGCGCTGGATGTCGTTGCCCTTGTGGGTCGAGCCATCGCCGAAGACGTGGACGTCGTCGGCCATCATCGCGCGCACGATCGCGGTGGTGGTGACGGCGCGGCCGAGTGGCGTGGTGTTGAAGTATCGCTTGCCCGCGGTCTGCAGGTGGAACGCGCCGCACTGGATCGCGATCAGGCCCTCGCGCACCAGGGCGTCGCGGCAGTCGAGCAGCCGCGCGGCGCGGGCGCCGTGGTCCATCGCGATCGGCGGGATGTCGTCGCAGTTGGCCTCGTCGGGCTGCGCCAGATCGGCGGTGTATGCGTAGACCTCCTGGCCTTGCTCGGCGAGCCACGCCACGGCGCAGCGGGTGTCGAGCCCGCCCGAGAACGCGATGCCGAGCTTGGTGCCCGCGGGCGGAAGCGTTCGATAGATACGGCTCATGGGGCGGGCGTACCACGAGCGACGCGAGGCCGCGCGGCGACCGCGGCGCCGAGCGCATCGGCCAGCTGCGTGAACGCCAGATCAGCGGCGTCGCACACCCCGGTCATCTGCACGAAGCCGTGGATCAGGCCGGCGTGGACCTGGTGATCGACGGCGACGCCGGCATCGCGGAGCCGCGCCACCATCGCGCGGCCCTCGTCGCGCAGCGGATCGAAGCCCGCGGTCACGACCAGGATCGGCGGCAGCTCGCGCAGCGCCGGCCATGACAGCGGCGACGCCGGCGCGCGGCTCGTGGGATCGGGCGCGTAGAGGGTGCGGAAGTACTCGACCATCGGCAGAGTCACGCCGTAGCCTTCGGCGAAGGTCTGGTACGACGGCGACGCCAGCGTCAGATCGAGCAGCGGGTAGAGCAGCGCGGCGAGGCGCGGCTTGGCGGCAGGCGCCGCGGCGCGGGCGACGTGCAGCGCGAGAAAGCCGCCGAAGCTGTCGCCGGTCACCGCGACCCGCTGCGGATCGGCGCCCCAGCGCGGCGCGTGCTCGACCAGCCACGCCCACGCGGCGATCGCGTCGTCGATCGCGGCCGGGTGCGGATGCTCGGGCGCGAGGCGATAGTCGACCGACGCCACCGCGTGGCCGGAGCGGTTGGCGAGCAGCCGCGCGACGCCGTCGTAGCTGTCGACCGAGCCGATCACGCCGCCGCCGCCGTGGAACAGCACGATCAGGCCGCCGCCGGCGTCGCGCGGCACGAACACGCGGATCGGGATCCCGTCGGGGCCGCGCTCGTCGTGGACCGCGGCGACTCGCGCGGGCGCGGGCTCGAACGGCGCGAGCAGCCCCGCGGCGTGGCGACGCGCGTGGGGCGGATCGAGGGTCTCGATGCGCGGGCCGAATCGATCGGCGAAGCGCAGGCCGGCCGCGAGCTGCACGTCCAGCTCCTGGCCGTCGACGATCGTGGTGCCGCCCGCGATCGCGCGCAGCACCGTCGGGGGCAGGCTCATGATCGCGCGGATCGCGCGGCGGCGGATCGTCAACGACAGGCTCATGCGACGCGCAGCCTACACGGGGGCGTCGTCGCCGCGCAGGATCCGCTGCCAGAAGCCGACGTCGTGCCACGCGTCGAGCTTCCAGCCGACCGCGGCGAACCTGCCGATCGGCGTGAAGCCGGCGCGCTCCATCAGCGCGACCGAGGCCGGGTTGGGCAGGGTGACGCCGCCGATCGCCGAGCGAAAGCCGCGCGCGATCAGCGCGTCGATCAGTCCGGCCAGCAAGACCGTGCCGACGCCACGGCCGCGGCGATCGGGCGCGAGGTAGAAGCCGACCTCGGCGGTCCACTGATACGCGGCGCGGCTGCGCCACTCGCCGGCCTTGGCGTAGCCGACGACGGTGCCGTCGTCCTCGGCGACCCGCCATGGGAAGCGGCCGTCGGGGCCGCCCCACTGCCCGCGCAGCTCGGCGGCGGTCGGCGGCTCGTAGGCGAAGTGGATCGCGGTGGTCTCGACGTACGGCGCGGTGATGGCGGCGATCGCGTCGAAGTCGTCGGCGGCAGCGGGGCGCAACATGCGGCGACCGTAGCGGGGCCAGGTTGCCGCGAGGTTTCCGTCGGGTTGCGACCGACGATCACGCGTGGCAGGGTCGCGGCGGTGGACTGCCCGCATGCCGAGCGCGTCGACGGTCGCTGCGCCGCGTGCGGCGACTGCGTCCACGACATCGTCCTCAACGGCGCGTGCCTGGCGTGCGGCTCGACGGAGATCGATCCGGTGGCGCGGTCGCCGCGGCCCGAGCTGATCGCGGCGAGCCGTCTGGTGCGGAGGCCCCGGGACCCTCGCTGACCGTCGCGTAGTGGGCTGTCACCGCGATCTCGATCACCTGTCACCCGAACACACTGGATCCTGGAAGCGTAGTCTGCGACACACGCAGCACATGAGGACTGCCAAGCCGATCCTGGGGTTTCTGATCTCGCTGTTCGCGTTCGTGGTCGCTGGTTGCGGGGACAACCGGACGCCCGATGATCTCCGCCTCGATCCGGCGACGCTCGCGGTCGACGTCGGTGAGGACGTGACGATCACCGCGCGGCACGGCGACGTCGCCGCGGCCGACGTGACGTGGGCGTCGAGCGATCCGGCGGTCGCGCGGGTGACCCCGGGCAGCGGCGGCACCGCGACGGTCCGCGGCGTCGCGCCCGGCTCGGCGACGATCTCGGCGACCTCGCAGGGCGTCACCGCCACCGCGGCGGTCGTGGTCAGCGCGCCGATGCTCACCGCCATCCAGATCACGCCGCCGACGCCGAGCCTCGCGGCCGGCACGTCGCTGCAGCTCACCGCGACCGGCGTGCTCAGCAACGGCACGACGATCGATCTGACCGCGACCGCGACCTGGACCTCGGCGACCGCGGCGGTCGCTACCGTCGACGCCAGCGGCGAGCTCACCGGCGTCGCGGTCGGCACGTCGGTCATCACCGCGACCTCGGGCGCGATCAGCGGCACCACGACCGCGACGGTCACCGCCGCCAACCTGATCGCGATCGACGTGACGCCGCCGAACCCGACCCTGGCCGACGGCACCATGCAGCAGCTGACCGCGACCGGTCGGTTCTCCGACAACACGACGCAGAACCTGACCAGCCAGGTGACGTGGACCTCGTCGACCGCGACCGCGGCGTCGGTGTCGGGCGGCGGGCTCGTGACCGCGCTCGCGGTCGGCAGCACCGTCGTGACCGCGACCCGCGGCGCGATCAGCGGCAACGTGACCGTGACCGTGACCGCGGCGACCCTGGCGTCGATCGCGGTGACGCCGACCAACCCGACCTTGACCCGCGGCCAGACCCAGCAGTTCACCGCGATCGGCACGTTCTCCGACGGGACCACCCAGAACCTGACCGCGACCGCGATCTGGGCGTCGTCGTCGCTGGCCACCGCGACCCTCGCCGCGACCGGCCTCGCGACCACCGTCGCCGCGGGCACCACGACGATCAGCGCGACCTCGGGCGCGATCACCGGCTCGACGACCGTGACCGTGACCGCGGCGACCCTGGTGTCGATCGCGGTGACGCCGACCACCCCGACGGTGCCGCGCGGCCAGGCCCAGCAGTTCACCGCGACCGGCACGTTCTCGGACACGACGACGTCGGACCTCACCAACAGCGTGACCTGGGCGTCGGCGACGCCCGCGGTCGCGACGATCTCGAACGCGGCCGGCAGCCGCGGCCTCGCGACCACGGTGACCGTCGGCTCGACCGCGATCACCGCGACCTCGGGCGCGGTGGTCGGCACCGCGGTCCTGAACGTCACCGCCGCGGTGCTGGTGTCGATCGCGGTCACGCCGCCCAACCCGTCGGTGGCGCGCGGCCTGACCCAGCAGTCCACCGCGACCGGCACGTTCTCGGATCTGTCGACCTTGAACCTGACCAACACCGTGACGTGGACGTCGGCGACGCCCGCGATCGCGACGATCTCGAACGCGGTCGGCACCCAGGGCCGCGCCACCGGCGTCGCGGTCGGCACGTCGGTGATCACCGCGACCTCGGGGACGATCAGCGGCGCGACCACCTTGTCGGTGACCGCGGCGGTGCTGGTGTCGATCGCGGTGACGCCGCCCAACCCGTCGGTGCCGCTCGGCCTGACCCAGCAGCTCACCGCGACCGGCACGTTCTCGGACACCACCACGGCGAACCTCACGACCACGGTGACGTGGACGTCGGGCACGCCGGCCAACGCGACGGTCTCGAACGCGGACGGCTCGCGCGGCGTCGCGACCGCGGTCGCGGTCGGCTCGTCGGTCATCACCGCGACGTCGGGCCCGATCAGCGGCTCGACGACGCTCACCGTGACCCCCGCGGTGCTGTCGTCGATCGCGGTGACGCCGACCAACCCGTCGGTCGCGCGCGGCCTGACCCAGCCGTTCACCGCGACCGGCACGTTCTCGGACCTGACCACGTCGAACCTCACGACGACCGTGACCTGGGCCTCGGCCACGCCGGCGACCGCGACGATCTCGAACGCGGACGGCACGCGCGGCGTCGCGACCGGCGTCGCGGTCGGTTCGTCGGTCATCACCGCGACCTCGGGGACGATCAGCGGCTCGACGACCCTGACCGTGACCGCCGCGGTGCTGTCGTCGATCCAGGTGACGCCGATCAATCCGTCGGTGGCGCGCGGCCTGACGCGGCAGTTCACCGCGACCGGCACGTTCTCCGACCTGACCACCGATGACCTCACCGCGACGGTGACGTGGGCGTCGGGCACGCCGGCCAACGCGACGATCTCGAACGCGGACGCCTCGCGCGGCGTCGCCACCGGCGTCGCGGTCGGCACGTCGGTCATCACCGCGACCTCGGGCCTGATCAGCGGCTCGACGACCCTGACCGTGACCGCGGCGGCGTTGACGTCGATCCAGGTGACGCCGATCAACCCGACTGTGGCGCTCGGCACGACGCCGCAGTTCACCGCGACCGGCACCTTCTCCGACCTGACCACCGATGACGTGACGGCGACGGTGACCTGGGCCTCCAGCGACGAGGCGATCGCGACGATCTCGAACGCGGCCGGTTCGCGCGGCCAGGCCAGCGCGCTGTCCGACGGCACCGCGACGATCAGCGCGACCTCGGGGTCGATCACCGGCGCGACGGCGCTCACCGTGACCACCGCGACCCTGGTGTCGATCGTGGTGACGCCCGCCGACGCGACGCTGCCGGTCGGCCTGACCCAGCAGTACACCGCGATGGGCACGTTCTCCGACTCCACCACCGCCGAGGTGACGAGCACGGTGACGTGGGCGTCGTCGGGTGCCGCCGCGACGATCTCGAACGCCACCGGCTCGGTCGGCCTCGCGACCGGCGTCAGCCCTGGCACCGTGACGATCTCGGCGACCGCCGGGGCGGTCACCGGCGCGACGACGCTGGCGGTCGAGGCCGTCGAGCTGGTGTCGATCGCCGTGACGCCCGCGAGCGCGTCGATCGCGAACGGCCGCACCCAGCAGTACACCGCGATCGGGACGTTCTCCGATCTGTCGACGCAGGATCTGACGCTCAGCGCCACCTGGGCCTCGTCGGCCGCGCTGGTCGCGCAGATCTCGAATGCCGATGGTAGCGAGGGCCTGGCCCAGGCGACCGGCGTCGGCGTCGCGTCGATCACCGCGACCTCCGGCACCGTCGTCGGCACCGCGTCGCTCACCGTCACCAACGCCGTGCTGGCGTCGATCGCCGTGACGCCGGTCGACGCGACGATCGCCAACGGCCTCGGCCAGCAGTTCACCGCGACCGGCACGTTCTCCGATCTGTCGACGCAGGACCTGACGCTCACCGCGACCTGGGCGTCGACCGTGACCACCGTCGCGCAGATCTCGAACGCCGACGGGTCGCGCGGCTTCGCCCAGTCGACCGGCCTCGGGACCACGTCGATCACCGCGACCTCCGGCACCGTCGTCGGCTCGACCTCGCTCGTCGTCGGCGCCCCCGCGCTGGTGTCGATCGCCGTGACCCCCGCGACGCCCACCGTCAA